>CALHXF010000037.1 GCA_938040095.1 uncultured Caulobacterales bacterium | reverse complement strand
CGCCGAAAGTTCGTTCTTCCCGATCCCTGTAGACCTCATGTTGATGCCGATGGTGCAAGCGCGCCCAAAGGCGTGGTGGCGCTTGGCGCTGATCGCCAGTTTTTTCTCCGTTCTTGGCGGCATTTTCGGTTACTTTATCGGTATGCTGTTCTTCGACTCCATTGCGAAACCCTTGCTGGAATCCATGGGTAAGCTGGACAGTATGAATACATTCCGTGAAAAAATTAACGAGAATGGCGGGCTATGGGTCTTTGGCGCAGGGTTCACCCCTTTCCCTTATAAAGTCATCACAATCATGAGTGGCGCTGTTCCGGTAAGTTTTGGCATTTTTGTCGCTGCCAGTGTTTTGTCTCGCACATTGCGGTTCTTGGCTGTCGCTGGAATTGTCCGCTTGATGGGAGAAACAGCGGAGCGTTGGATGAAAGAGAATTTCGCGGTTTTCACCATCGGCCTGTTTGCGCTGCTGCTCGTGCTCTATTTCGGCGTAAAGGCCTTATTCCCGCATTAAGTTTTGGTTGGCATTATGCCGAGGTTCGTGCCGAATAGCCTTCTTAAGCGCGGCATAAAACTAAACCTTGTCATCGCAAAAAATGGCAGAGAGCTATTAATCTACAGCCATCCAAAACTTATCATCGACACCGTCAAGGACTGAAGAGAATACAAAGATAGCCCGTCAGTTAGACTTCATAACTTCGCGTGAAACTGAACTGGGGTGAAAACCGCAGGGTGCGTGGTAGGGGGTGAGGGACTCGAACCCCCAACCAATCCGTTATGAGCGGACGGCTCTAACCAATTGAGCTAACCCCCCAAATTCTGCCGAAGCAGGATTTAAGAAAGCAGCTTCTGCACATATTTTGACCAATCCGCAAGACGGGTTTTACGTGTCTTTGCATCTAAGGTCGGGGTAAATGTTGCCTCTGCGGCCCATTGTCCTGCAACATCCTCTAAACTCAGGTAAAGCCCTGCCCCCAGTCCTGCTAAATAGGCGGCACCCAACGCCGTTGTTTCCAACACTTTGGGACGAAGAACGGGCATATCCAAGATGTCCGACAAGTAGTTACACATCCAACTATTGGCCGACATCCCGCCATCCACCCGCAGCGCTGTCGGCTCAACACCGTCCTTTGCCATTGCCTCAAACAGATCATGTGTTTGATAGACAACAGATTCGACGGTCGCGCGGATCAAGTGATCACGGCCTGTATCGCGGGTCATGCCAAAGACTGCGCCGCGCGCGTCGGGCGCCCAATACGGCGCACCAAGGCCTGTGAAGGCCGGCACCAGATAAACGCCACCTGTGTTATCAAGGCGTTCACACACCGCTTCAGTTTCGCGCGCATCATCCACGAATTTCATTTCATCCCGCAACCATTGCACCGAGGCACCAGCCATAAAAATAGAGCCTTCAAGGGCATAGGTCGTCTCGCCATTTATACGGTACCCAACAGTCGTCAAAAGACGGTTCTTAGATATCACCGCGGTGGTGCCAGTGTTCAAAATAACGAAGCACCCTGTTCCATATGTGGATTTGATATCGCCTGCTTTGAAACACGCCTGCCCAATTGCGGCGGCTTGTTGGTCACCTGCAACGCCTGTGATTGGAATATCGCCGTCTAGGACTGTGCAAACCCCAAATTGCGCCGCAGAATCCAAAACGTCAGGCAATCCCGATTCTGGGACATTAAACAATGACAGCAAATCTGCGTCCCAGCTCTGCGTATGTATATCGAACAGGTTCGTACGGCTCGCATTGGTAGCGTCGGTTACATGGCGCGCGCCCTGCGTCAGACGCCAAATTAAAAAGCTATCAACCGTCCCAAAACAAAGCTCACCACGTTCCGCCTTCGCACGAGCGCCTTCAACATTATCCAAAATCCATGCCATTTTGGAGCCAGAAAAATAAGGGTCATGCAACAAGCCCGTCTTGGCCTGTAAATTCTCCGCAGGCATCTTCTCCGACAACCCACGGCAGATTTCTGCGGTACGGCGGTCTTGCCAAACAATCGCATTGTAAAGCGGTTCACCCGTTTCGCGGTCCCACACTAATGTTGTCTCGCGCTGGTTCGTGATCCCGATCGCCGCAACGGTCAGGTCATTTTCAACGGCAAATGCCTGCGCTTGTTTTAGTGTCGACAGAACCGTCGACCAAATCGCCTCGGGGTTATGCTCCACCCATCCATCTTGGGGGTAAATCTGCGGAAATTCTTCTTGTGCGGAAAAGAGAATTTCGCCCTCCGTCGAAAAAACGAGCGTCCGCGAAGACGTTGTACCTTGGTCAATGGAAAAAATAACAGTGTTCATTCCGCATAGATGCCCCGATTTCCACCGCGCCGCAATGTTCGGAAACGAATATTCATAGCGATAATCAAATTTAGGCGCTAAGACGCACTTATGAACTATGATCTATTGATAATTGGCGGTGGTATTAACGGGACCGCCATTGCGCGCGATGCTGCGGGCCGCGGCCTTTCGGTGCTTCTATGTGAACGTGATGATCTTGCGAACCATACGAGCTCGGCGTCGACGAAACTGATCCACGGCGGATTACGCTATCTAGAATATTATGAATTCAACCTCGTTCGCCATGCTTTGAAAGAACGAGAAGTCATGCTTCGATCTGCCCCGCATATCATTTGGCCAATGCGATTTGTGCTACCTTATGACAAAGGCTTACGCCCAGCGTGGATGTTGCGCACTGGATTGTTTTTATATGACCATATTGGAGGGCGGGAAACGCTGCCTGGTTCCAAATCCCTTAAACTGGATAAAGCGCCGCATAAGGGCGTTCTGGAATCACGCTTCAAGACTGGGTTTGAATATTCCGATTGCTGGGTCGAAGATGCACGGCTCGTTGTCCTCTATGCATTGGATGCGGCAAACCGTGGGGCAGATATTCGGACGCGCACAGAGGTCCTGAGCATAGATACAGCAGACACTGGATATTCCGCTACGATTAAACATGGCGACAATGTCGAAACCATTACCGCCAAAGGTGTTGTGAACGCGGCAGGGCCTTGGGTGGATAAGGTTCTCGGTAAAATCAAAACCAAAAAAGCAGAACAATCACTGCGCCTTGTAACGGGCAGCCATATTGTCACCAAAAAACTCTATGACGGCGACCACGCCTATCTGTTCCAAAATGCGGATAACCGCGTAATTTTCGCCATTCCCTATGAGCATAATTACACACTCATTGGGACAACGGACAAAGCTTATGATCTCTCCGACGGGCCCGTAAAAATCAGTCCTGAAGAGATCACCTATCTCTGCGACGCGGCGAGTGAGTATTTCGAAAATGACATCACGCCAGATGATGTTGTCTGGGATTACGCAGGCGTACGCCCGCTCTATGATGACAAAGCCGTCGATGCGTCTGCGGTGACGCGGGACTATAAATTAAACGTTGAAGAATATTCCGATGGCGCGCCGTTCCTCTCCGTCTATGGTGGGAAGATCACAACCTCTCGAAAGCTTGGCGAACATGCCATGAACCAACTGAAAGATTATTTCGAATATAAAACGGGCGACTGGACAGAGACTGCGCTCCTACCGGGCGGAGATTTGATCAACGCAGATTTTGAACGCTTCTACACGGATATGCACAAACGCTACCGCGCGCTGAATGAAGCCCTCCTACGGCGTCTTTGCCATGCCTATGGAACGCGTATCACGTTGCTGCTGGGGGATGGAAGTAAGCAACCAGAGCTGGGCCAGAATTTCGGTGCGGGCCTCTATGAGCTGGAAGCCAAATATTTGGTCAACCACGAATGGGCGACATCCGCCGATGATATTATGTGGCGACGCAGCAAGTTAGGCCTCCATATGAGCGAGGGCGAACGCGCCGCATTTACAGACTGGTTTAATTCAACTAGCGCCTAAGACATGAGTCTTGGGGATATATTCAATCTAGCGCCAATCCCGCTTTGGCAATCGCTGGCGACTTATCTGGCCTTTGTCGCGATTATCATTGCGCGCTATTTTGCCATCGTTTGGCCGATCCATTGGGCGTTGTGGAAACGTGAGCCCAAAAAAGCGCGGCGTCTTTCGCGGCGTGATCCAACCCCTGAAACTATTCGCAACGAAATCAAACTCTCCACGATTAGCGCGTTCATCTATGCCCTGCCCGCGGCCCTTGTCATCGAGGTTTGGAAAGCTGGCGGATCTGCGCTTTATATTTCAACACCGAATGATCTGAGCGGTTGGCTCTACATTCCGCTTTCCGCATTCATCTTTCTCTTCGTGCAAGACACATGGTTTTATTTCTCGCACCGTCTGATGCACCACCGCAAATTATTTAAATGGACGCATGAAGGTCATCACCGCAGCGTTCAACCTACGCCCTGGGCTAGTTTTTCGTTTGATCCGATTGAAGCTGTCAGCTCTGCTTGGTTGCTGCCAGTCCTCGCGCTAATCTTGCCTCTACATGTGGGCGTGGCATTATTTGTACTGATGTTGATGACCGTAAATGCCGTGTTCAACCACGCAGGATGGGAAGTCTATCCCGACAGCTGGGTTAAAGGCTGGTGGGGAAAACACATCATCACAGCCAGCCACCACAACCTCCACCACACCAAATTCAAAGGCAATTACGGTCTATATTTTAGATTTTGGGATAAGGTTTGCGGGACAGATAAGGGTTTGGTTTAATCGTCTATAGGATTGTAATAGCCAATTCTCA
>CALHXF010000036.1 GCA_938040095.1 uncultured Caulobacterales bacterium | reverse complement strand
GTTGTCATACCTTTGTGGGCTAACTTTTGGACAGCACGTGTAGATGCGCCGCGAGCACCTTTTTCAAGATCCGACAATTCTGCATTGTTCGTGCAACACTGGGTACAACCCTCTATTTTTGAGAGGCTGTCGCACTTTTCGAAATGCGTGGTATAAACTATCAATGGCGCCTAATGACATGTCTCAACGACTATACGCTGATAACGCAACGTCAATCCACCTCCGTATTTAAGGACAAGCGCCCGAGATAGCTTACAAGGTTGCTTTTGACACACTCCCGAACTCAATCCGCGTTTATAAATGGTTTTCCTAATATATAATTCAATGAATTCAGCGCCTTAAATTTTCTTTCAAGAGATGCGTCCTCGGTGTCGAAACCTGTGTCATTTTAAGGTGTCTTCTTTCAACGGGCGGTCATGTGCACATTGACTAAGTGCAATTCTGTTTATTGGGGATCGAAAATTGGGCGAAGCTAGCCCATTTTTCGATACTCATTTGCTTAAAGCAAAATAGAAATGCACGGATCGGAAAGAAGCGACGCTTGTCATTGGATGACGCTGGGTAATGTCAGCGGAGTTGGGTGGCCTATTGTGAGCTGTTAACCCCAAGACTGGGTTCATCGGCCGATAGTGGAGAAAGGCGTCGTCGCGTGGGTCCCTTTGGGGCCGAAAACATATTAACTTATCCGGTTCCGCCGGGCCCTAGAATACCCACGCGAACATCCCGATTTTTTCGACACTAAGAGATACACGAAGCAGAGGCTTCCGAGGACCACAAAGACCAACGCCAACCATCGTTGTCATCCCTTATCCGTTGTTTGAGAAGCAAGCAACAAGTGCGGGACCAGCGGGTTTAGCGTTTGGAGTTAATGTCGCACGTCTTTCAGGCGGAAGCGGATAATTGCAGCTGCAAAGGTGCCGATTCCGTTGTTTGTGCCTCAAACAACCACTCGCGGAAACCGCCCATAACCAAGTGGGCCTAAACATAGTCATGGGTGATGTTTCAGGATAGCTATGGGCAATCCAGTTTCTTCCGAAAGACACCCCATACAATGCGCGCGCAACCCCACGGCTCTCATTTCATCAACGGCGAATTCCTTGAGGATGACAGCGGCAAAGCTTTTTCCTCGGCCTATCCTGCAACAGGTGAAATCATCGCGAGCCTTACGACGGCGTCCACCTCTACCGTCGACAAAGCCGTGGCTGCCGCACGTGCGGCGCAACCGGCTTGGGCGGCGATGCTCCCTGCCGAACGCGGGCGGATATTGCGCCGCGCGGCCGACATCATCCGCGAACGCAACCAATTTCTCAGTGAACTGGAAACACTAGATACGGGTAAACCCCTGCAAGAAACGTTGGTCGCCGATGCAGCCTCTGGTGCGGATTGCCTCGAATATTTCGGGGGAATTGCAGCTTCAATCACAGGGCAAACTATCGAGCTAGGCGGATCATTCGCCTATACGCGCCGCGAACCACTCGGGGTGTGCGCTGCCATTGGCGCGTGGAATTACCCGATCCAAATCGCGTGTTGGAAAGCCGCACCTGCGTTGGCGACGGGTAACACGGTGGTCTTTAAGCCCTCCGAACTGACTCCTTTGACGGCGTTGAAACTGGCTGAAACTTTTAAAGACGCAGGTCTTCCCGATGGCGTCTTTAATGTCATTCAAGGTGCGGGCGAAACGGGCGCGGCTCTGACGACTCATTCTGATGTCGACAAGGTGTCACTCACGGGGTCCGTACCCACGGGTCAGCGCGTGATGGCGGCGGCGGCGGACGGGTTGAAACAGGTCACGTTAGAGCTTGGCGGGAAATCTCCGCTGGTCATCTTTGACGATGCCGACCTCGACAATGCCGTGGGCGCAGCAATGCTGGCGAACTTCTATTCGTCTGGACAGATTTGTTCAAATGGGACACGCGTTTTCGTGCATAGCTCTGTTTTACCTACGTTCTTGGACAAGCTAAAATCCCGCGCAGTGGCCATCACACTGGGCGATCCGATGGATATGAATACGCAAATGGGACCGCTCGTTTCCGCTGTGAGTGCCAAGAAAGTTCTCGGTTATATTGAAACGGGTCTCGCAGAAGGCGCGGAGTTGATCACAGGCGGACACTGCACCGACGTCGTAGGATGCGAGACTGGAACCTTCGTCCAACCCACGGTTTTTGCTGGCGTCACGGATGACATGACAATCGCGCGGGAAGAGATATTCGGGCCTGTTATGTCCGTTCTCAGCTTTGAGACTGAGGACGAAGTTATTACGCGCGCGAATAGTACGGAATTTGGTCTGGCGGCAGGAGTCTTTACGAAAGACATCACACGCGCGCATCGCGTCGCCGCCGCGTTGGAAGCCGGTATTGTCTGGATCAACGCCTATAATTTAACGCCCGTCGAAATCCCATTCGGCGGCGTAAAACGCTCTGGCATCGGGCGCGAAAACGGCTTGGCCGCTATCGGGTTTTATACGCAAGAGAAATCAATCTATGTCGAAATGGGTGATGTGGATTCACCTTATTAGAGCTACAGTCAAACCCATAGCCAAGCGGTGAAGTTGCCTCTATGTTCTCACCCGATGTCCAAACCTGATTCCTTCACACCCGCACCGCCCCCTCCTGCTGGGCGGTCTATATCGCAAATGGCGATGCCGACACGACCCGGCGCGCCAGCGAAAGGTGCATATTTGGAGGGCTTGAACCCCGAACAGAAAGACGCCGTCATTTCCGTGAATGGGCCGCTCTTGGTTTTGGCGGGTGCAGGCACGGGGAAAACGCGCGTGTTGACTTGCCGCCTCGCCCATATCCTGAACAATGGCATGGCCTATCCGTCGCAAATTCTGTCGGTGACATTCACGAATAAAGCCGCGCGTGAAATGCGGCATCGTGTTTCAGAACTGTTGGGTCAGACCACCGAAGGTCTGCCTTGGCTAGGGACGTTTCACTCTATCGCCGCGAAAATTCTACGGATCCATTGTGAATTGGTGGGGTTAAAATCTAACTTCACGATCCTCGACACGGATGATCAACTTCGCTTGTTGAAACAAATCATAAAAGCCGAAAATATCGACGATAAAAAATGGACAGCGCGCTATATGGCGTCGCTGATTGACGATTGGAAAAACAAAGGCCTGACTCCCGGAAAATGTGATCCGGGCGATAAATATAAATTTGCAGAAGGCAAAGGCCTGATCATTTACAAAACCTATCAAGATCGTTTGAAGGTTTTGAACGCGGCCGATTTTGGTGATTTGCTTCTGCATAATTTGACGATCTTTCAGAACAACCCGGATGTCCTTGCGCGCTACCACTCCAAGTTCCGCTATATTCTGGTCGACGAGTATCAGGACACGAACGTTTGCCAATACCTCTGGCTAAGGTTGCTCGCCCAAGGGTCCAATAATGTCTGTGTTGTCGGCGACGACGATCAGTCAATCTATGGGTGGCGTGGCGCGGAAGTGGACAACATTTTGCGCTTCGAAAGTGACTTCCCCGGTGCAAAAGTCATCCGTCTTGAGCGTAATTACCGCTCCACTGAACATATCTTGGCGGCGGCCTCTGGCTTGATCTCCACGAATAAAGACCGTCTAGGAAAAACACTCTGGACAGAAGATGATGGTGGCCACAAGGTCAGCGTGACAGGTGTCTGGGACGCCCCTGCCGAAGCGCGCATCATCAGCACTGATATCGAGAACTGGCGTTCAAAGGGCCGCAAATATTCTGACGTGGCGATCCTTGTACGAGCCTCGCGGCAAATGCGGAGTTTCGAAGAACGCTTTATCCAGATTGGTCTGCCTTACAAAGTCATCGGTGGACCACGCTTTTTTGAACGTCTCGAAATTCGCGACGCCCATGCCTATATGCGCTTGCTGGTGAATGAGACAGATGACCTTGCATTTGAGCGCGTCGTCAACACCCCCAAGCGAGGCATCGGCGCGACCTCTATCCAAAAACTCCAACGTGCTGCCCGCAGTATGGGCATGTCCTTAGAAGCGGCAACGCGAGAGTTGACCAAGACAGACGAAATCCGCGGAAAAGCACGCACATCCCTCCGCGCCTTCTGCCTCGATTTGGATCGGTGGCGGGCCATGTTGGGGACAATGAAACATACCGACCTTGCCGAACAAATTCTTGATGAGTCAGGCTACACACAAATGTGGCGTGACAATAAAGATGCTAAATCCGCAGGTCGCTTGGAGAACCTCAAAGAGCTGATCCAAGCCATGAATGAATTCGACACGCTGCCCGCCTATCTCGAGCACATAAGCCTCGTGATGGACGTCGACAAAAGCAATGGCGTCGAGGAAGACCAAGTCTCTCTCATGACTTTACATTCCGCAAAAGGTCTGGAATTTCCGCTCGTCTTTTTACCGGGCTGGGAGGAAGGTATGTTCCCATCACAAAAGTCGATGGATGAAAGTGGCATGGCAGGCTTGGAAGAAGAACGCCGCCTCGCCTACGTCGGGATCACGCGAGCGCGCGAACAAGCGAAAATCTATTTCGCCGCGAACAGACAAGTCTACGGCAGCTGGCAGTCCTCGTTGCCGTCACGCTTTATAGACGAACTTCCACCCGCACATGTGGAAGCCGCCAGCGAGTCTGGCTTGCACGATGGTGGCGCAGTCGCCGAACGTGTTGCGAGTAATTTTTCGCGGAGTTTCGAAGAGAAAAAAACGGGCCCCGTTTCCCCAGGGTGGCAAAGGTTCCAACAGAACAAATCCAAGAGTTTTGGTCGCGCACCAAAGGACATTGAAGGCCATGCCGTCCGCCGTCCTGCAAAAGCGAAGACATCAAATTACAAGGTCGAAGACCGGGTCTTCCATCAAAAATTTGGCTATGGCCTCGTGACGCAAACAGATGGCACAAAGCTAACTGTCGTATTCGACAAGGCTGGCGAGAAAAAGGTCTTGGACGGCTTCGTCGAACGGGCTTAGAGGAACCACATGTTACGTCCCGCCCTCCTGTTTTTATTTGCACTTGTTCTGGCAGGATGTTCGACGACGAGTTTCAATGTCTTGGACATCAACACGCTGGAATCTGACCGAAATGATAGCGGGTCCTTCAAAGGCTTAGAGCGTTTGGCGGAACAATCGCCCAACAATTCAAAAACCGTTCGGGTCAATATTATGTATCTGCACGGGATCGGCTATGTCGAAAACCCTGACGCCACACCGCTCGCAAATGCATTTATATCTGGTATCGCAGATGCGTATAATAATGACGTTGGGGAAAAATCTGTCGCGAGTCAGTGCGGGCGTGATGATCGCGATGAGGACGTCAGATTGTCCAATTCAATCATGATTGCAGACACCAAAGTTCGAAATTACCGAACCACCCTTCCTGGTTCAAATCTAAAACTAACAGATTTAGCCTGTATGGATCGCCAAGTTTTGAAAGTCGGCGGAAACATAGAATATGTGATTTACCGCGTCTTCTGGGACGATATATTCTGGGATAGCCTTCAAGCCCCGCATGTTGGCCAAGACGCATTGGGTCAAAAAGAAAAGGGAGGACAGGCAAGTCTTCGTCGGAAATATAATGGGCAGCTCAAAGACAAATTGGTCAATTACGGATTCTCTGATGCCGTCCTCTATCTTGGCCCTGCGGGAGAACAAATCCGTGACGCCGTGCGAGGTGCCATGTGTAGCGCCGCTCTCGATGCGTCAGGCTATCGCTTTTCGGCGCAAGGTCCTCGGGTCAATCATATCGACATCTGCCAAATCGCCGCCCTTGAGGACATCGAAACAGACCCCTTCGCCTTTGTTACCGAATCCTTAGGCTCGAAAATTGCCTTCGACATCATGCGAGACGCCATGACCGATGGGCGCGGAAATGTTTATGATGACATGATTAAAGGCACGCAGTTTTTCATGCTCGCTAACCAAATCCCATTGCTCAGCCTCTCCGATATTACAGAAACGGAACGGGTCGTGCCTGAACCCTATTCTGATGAAGAACGCCCCACCATCATTGCAATGTCTGAAATCAATGACTTCCTGACCTATGAACTTGTGCCCTTCTATCGCAATCTTTTGAGCCGCAGTCAGAGAAACATCGACGGTCAAATTGATATGTCACTGGAGGCAGAACGCTCAAAATTGATCGATCTCTTAGGCTTCAATGTGATTGATATGCGTGTGGAATTTGCTGAACCTGTCTTCCCTTTGGTGGGTGGGTTTGTTGATCCATTATTTGCGCATAATGGCCATGTCAAACAGCCTGAATTGATCGCCTATATGTTATGCGGCGCGCAGAACGGGCAGATTAATGTCGATGGATGTCGTGGATTAAGCAGTCCGAAACTACGTGGCAAAAATTTACGCCGTAAACTAGAAGCCGACCCACCCCTCCCTGCACCAAAGGGCGAAGCGGCGGCAAGAAGTGGTTCAAAATGAGCATGACGAAAACGGATGGATTTCGGCCTTGGGCGCTCGATATTCATACGCAACCACACGCAGCCTTCGACCTATCGGATGAGCTGGGTATGGACGGTCATATGTCTGCCCTCAGCATCACGCTTTTTGATGCACCAGAAGGTCAAATGCTCGTACAAGCTCTCTATGAGAGCGAAACCCAAGCCCTTGCGGCCCGCAAGGCCCTAAATATTCCTGACGATGCTACAACGGACATCAGACACTTACCTGCAACAGATTGGGTGAGCGAAACTCAAGCGGGTCTCGCTCCTGTCCAAGCGGGACGGTTCCATGTTCACGGCTCCCATGACGTCGACACCGTTCCAAATGATGTCATTGCGATCCACGTCGATGCAGGACTTGCATTCGGTACGGGTCACCACGGTACCACGGCAGGATGTCTCCGGATTTTCAGTGCGCTTTTGGATCAGAATATTCAGCCCAAAACTGTTTTGGACTTGGGATGTGGTGCAGGTGTTTTGGCTATCGCAGCCGCTAAAACACTAAACGGCTCTGAAATCGTCGCGACAGATATTGATCCAGATGCGATCATGGTCACGGACCAAAACAAAGCGCTCAATGGCGTGGAAGATAAAGTCTCCGCGCATGTCGTCGACGGTTTTGACAGTCCCGCGCTCGCTGGGCGTCAATTTGAGCTAATCTTCGCGAACATCCTTGCTGGGCCTTTGATGGTCCTTGCAGATGATATTGTGACGGCAACCGGCCCTGGTGGACGTGTGATCTTATCGGGGATTTTGGACGAAAAAGCCGCGCAAGTTGCGACGTGTTTTAAAACCGCAGGATTGATCGTCGTCCCACAACCAAGTTTAGAGGGCTGGACCTCCCTGCTCGCGCAGAAGCCCGCGTAGGTAGAAACAAAAAAGCCGCCCCGCAGGTCGCGAGACGGCTTTTTCTTAAAGCTGTGGTCGTCTTAGATTGCGCGGGTTGCGCGACGATTGCGACGTGCGTCGCGACGTGCAGCCAAACCATTACGGACAGGGGACGTGCTTGCTGTGCGACGGCTGTTAGCCGGTGCGGAGACAAATTCAGTTCCATTCAATTGGGTGGTCATTTTACTTCTCTATCTTTTTTGACGGTGACTTATTTCAACGTCGTTTCGATGAGCGTTATGTAAGCCTGAGCCAAAAATGCGGAACCGCCGTTGCAGAAATGGAGCTATGCATAAATGCAATGAACTGCGCGGCTTTTGTTAATTTCCTATAAAGCCTGATTGTCTCGCATTTCCTCGAAGATGTCCAAAGTGCCTATAAAGGTAGGCTTTCATGAAAATAATTTGCCATGAACAAGCGCGCTAACTACCGTAGAAATTCAGAGTAACGACGCACGGCGCGTAAGATTTGATTAACCATGATTTCATTCGGCTTGATTTTTTTATCAGGCCGAACATAGGACCGCCCGAAATGAACCAGATTTCCGATCAGTTTCAAACGTATGATGTAACGGGTGGTCCAGACTACGGCCGACAGAACTTACCCAAATTGCGGACCGCTTTGAAAGAGCTCGGTGTGGACTATTTTTTGGTCCCGCATGAAGACGAATATCAGAATGAATATCTCCCCGATTGCAATGAGCGCCTGATGTGGATCAGCGGATTTACGGGATCAGCGGGCGCGGCAATCATCGGAACGGATAGCGCGATTATGTTTGTGGATGGCCGTTATACGCTACAAGTCCGTCAACAAGTTGCCGAAGACCTGTTTACCTTCACAAAGATGGCTGGCGGCGGCATGGCGAATTGGTTGCGCGCGAACGTTTCGCCAGAGCAAATCATTGGCTTTGATCCCCGCCTCCATAGCCCGGCGGCTTTGGGACGTATTCGTGAGGCCGTTAAACTCGCAGGAGGTGAAACGCGCAGCCTGCCCGTAAACCCAATCGATACATCATGGGACAACCGTCCGCCTGTTCCTTTGACCAGGGTTACGGTGCAACCCTTAGACCTAGCTGGGAAAAGCCACGCAGAGAAACGCGAAGAGATCGGACAAAGCATTGTTGCGTCTGGCGCGGATGCAGCTCTCATTACAGCCCCCGCCTCTATCGCGTGGCTGCTCAACATTCGAGGACAAGATGTGCAATGCACGCCCTTGCCGCTCTCAACCGCTCTGATCGACGCGAAAGGTCACGTACAGCTTTTCATCGCCCATGAGAAACTCACGGATGATGTCCGCGCGCATTTGGGGAACGACGTTAGCATCCAAACCGAAGACGCGCTGCAAACCGCAATAGACGCTCTGTCTGGCAAGACCGTCATTGCCGACCCGAATACGGCGTCGGCATGGCATGTCGATACATTACAAGGCGCAGGCGCGATCGTGAAATCGGCATCGGACCCAATCGCCCTGCCCAAAGCCATCAAAAACCCAACAGAAATCAAAGGCACGACAGCCGCACATATCCGCGACGGAGCAGCCATAATAAGGTTCCTGCATTGGTTGGATACGGACGCACAATCAGGCGAAGTTGACGAAATCGAAGCCGCGATACAGCTCGAACGTTTCCGACGTGTGGATACGTCCATCCGTGATCTCTCTTTTGAAACCATCTCAGGTGCAGGTCCAAATGGCGCCGTTGTGCATTACCGTGTCAACACAGGTACCGTTCTCCCACTGGCGCGCGGGTCACTATTTCTCGTCGATAGTGGCGGTCAATATCCTGACGGTACGACGGATATTACGCGCACGGTTCCTATTGGGAAAGCGACACAGGAAATGCGAGAACGTTTCACGCTCGTGCTGAAAGGTCATATTTCGCTGGCCATCGTGCGCTTCCCTGTTGGCACCACGGGCAGTAACCTCGATGCTCTCGCCCGCTATCCTCTCTGGCAAGCAGGTCTCGATTATGATCACGGTACCGGTCACGGTGTTGGCGTTTTCCTCGGCGTGCATGAAGGCCCGCAACGTATCTCAAAAGCGCCTAACGCGGTCGCGTTGAAGCCAGGCATGATCGTGTCCAACGAACCAGGATATTATAAAGCAGGCGAATACGGCATTCGGATAGAGAACTTACAATATGTAACGCAACCCGCAGCCATCACGGGCGGCGAGCGCGAGATGCTCGGTTTCGAAACACTGACCCTTGCGCCTATTCACCGTGACCTAATCGTACTTGACATGCTCACACAGGTAGAACGCGACTATATGGACGCCTATCATGCGTGTGTATTGGAAACGGTCGGACCGCTGGTTGACGGAGATGTCAAAGACTGGCTGGTCTTGGCTTGCGGGCCTCTATAATCATGTATGTTATATCTGGATTTGCCGATGTCCCCGAAGCCGATCGTGACGCATTTGCGCGCGCTTTGCCTGAACATACCCGTCTCACACGGGCGGAGCCCGGATGTCACTTTTTTGAGGTTAAGCCTCATCCCAAGGTGAAGGGACGCTATATCGTCAACGAAGCATTTGAAGATGAACGCGCATATAACGCCCATATCAAACGGGCGAATTATACGGAATGGGCGAAGATCACACGCAACCTCAAGCGCAGTTACTAATTAGCCAATCAAGGTCAGCCATTCGCTCTCGGTTAGGACTTTGACGCCCGCAGCTTCAGCCTTCTTGAGCTTGGAGCCTGCACCTGGTCCTGCAACAAGGTAGTCCGTCTTTCTCGACACGCTACCAGAGACTTTTGCGCCGAGAGATTGCGCGCGCGCTTTGGCTTCATCCCGAGAGAAAAGCTCAAGCTTACCAGTGAAAACGACTGTTTTACCAGCCACAGGTGAATCGGGTGTCGGAGCTTCGGCATCTTCAATATTGAGCTGTTCGACGAGATTTTCCACAATTTTGTGATTACTCTCAGAGCTGAAGAAGCGCGCGAGGGACCCGAGCGCAGCTTGACCCATTCCGTCAATACCAAGAAGGGACATATAGGGATCACTTACTGGGTTCTGTAGCTCGGGCACCGCATTCCAAAACTTATCCCATTGAATAAAATGTTGCGCGATAAGACGGGAATTGGTGCGACCCACATGTCGAATACCGAGCGAGTACAGCACACGATCAAATGGTATCGTCCGACGCGCATCAATCGCGTCAAAGAGCTTCGCCGCGCTTGTCTCTCCGAAACCTTCCCATGTCTCTAGTTTGATTTCAGCGTTACGGGCGCGAATCGTGAAAATGTCCGCAGGTTCTTTGATCAGTCCTTTTTCATAAAAGGCTTCGATCTGACGCTCCCCTAATCCATCAATGTCGAATACTTGGCGCGAGACGAAATGGACAAGCGCTTGAACCGCTTGAGCAGGGCAAGACAGACCATTTGTACATCGTCGCACAACATCGTGTCGTCCCGTTTTTTCATCCACATCCGATGAAACAGGTGCCGCGCAAACGGGACATTGCGTTGGGAAGGTAAACGCTTCGCCTTGTGCGGGTTCAACGACCCGTAGGACTTGTGGAATAACATCACCTGCCCGTTGAATCTCCACGCTATCGCCGACCTTAACGCCCAAGCGAGCAATCTCATCTGCATTATGAAGCGTCGCATTTGAGACGACGACACCGCCAACCGTAATAGGTGTGAGGCGCGCAACAGGTGTGAGCGATCCGGTTCGTCCCACCTGAATATCTATGTCTTCAACCGTGGTGACAGCCTTTTCAGCAGGAAACTTATGCGCAATCGCCCAACGTGGAGCGCGCGATACAAATCCCAAACGGTCTTGCAGACCCAGAGCATCAACCTTGTAAACAACGCCGTCAATATCATAGCCAAGACCCGCGCGCGCATTCAGAATTTCGGTATAATGCGCGACCATAGCGCGGGCACTCTCATGCCTGCGCATCTGCGGGTTCACGTCAAATCCCCATTCGGCCATACGTTCAACCGCTTGCATTTGTGTCTCGGCAAAAGGCTCACTGACTTCGCCCCATGCATAGGCAAAAAATTTCAGTGGACGCGACGCTGTTACCGACGGATCAATCTGGCGCAGGCTTCCCGCAGCTGCATTGCGGGGGTTCTTATATTCCGCTTTTCCTGCTGCGACCTGCGCGACGTTCATCGTGTCAAATTCATCATGACCAATATAAACTTCGCCACGAATTTCTACGACTTCAGGCCAACCCTCGCCCGTCAAGTGTTTCGGCACAGTGTCAAGTGTGGCGAGGTTGGCAGTTATATCTTCGCCAACCTGACCGTCACCGCGAGTTGCCCCCTTGACGAATTTTCCGTTTTCATAGCGTAACGCGGCCGATAGCCCGTCGATTTTGGGCTCTGCCGTAAAGCCGAGAACGTCTGTCTCAGGCAGGCTTAGAAACCGTTTCACCCGCGCACAAAAATCCGTGACGTCCTCGTCTGAAAACGCATTATCCAGCGAGAGCATGGGAACGCTATGCTTGACCTTACCAAATTTACCTGCCGGTTTAACGCCCACAGATTGTGTCGGACTGTCCTTACGGATGAGATGCGGAAACTCTGTCTCCAGCGAAATGAGTTCACGACGTAACGCGTCATAATCTGCGTCTGAAAGAGCCGGGTTATCATCTTGATAATAGAGTGCGTCGGCAGATCGGATTTCTTGGCTTAGCCAAATAATACGTTTCTTCGCCTGGGTTTCCAATCCGTCGTCAGCTTGTTCTACACTCATGATGCCATTAATTGCCGGGCCGCCGCGCGGGCTTCCTGTGTAATCGTTTCCCCTGCCAACATTCGCGCAATTTCTTCCTCGCGCTCGCTGTCCAAGATGGGTTTAACGGAGGTTGTCGTGGTGTCTCCGACAGAGCGTTTTTCGATCCGAAACTGACTATTCGCACAGGCTGCAACTTGCGGACTATGCGTTACCGTGAAGACTTGAGCATGATCAGCGAGCCGCGCGAGACGTTTGCCAACAGCCGCAGCAACCGCGCCGCCAACACCTTGATCAACTTCATCGAAAACCATCACAGCATTATTTTGACCAGCCAAAGCCACTTTAATGGCGAGAGCAAAACGTGCCATTTCCCCTCCCGAAGCAATTTTATCCAAAGGTCCAATAGCCGTGCCAGGGTTCGTGGACACAAGGAACCGTACTTGGTCAACGCCCGCTGCACTTTCAGGTGCAACAGCAAAATCTGATCTAAATTGCGCACGTTCCATTTTCAACGGGGGTAGCTCTACAGCTACCGACGCATCCAATGTCTTTGCCGCAGCCTGACGCGCCTGTGTCAGCGCATTTGCGGCTTTGTCATAATTGCTCTTCGCGAGATCAGCACGTTTCCGTGTCTTTTCGATATCCATTACAACAGTATCTATGGCTTCTAATTCAGCTGAGAACCCTTTGCGTTTACTAACGAGCTCAACAACAGTAACGCCGTACTTCCGCGCTGCAGCGCGGAGTGCGAAAAGGCGTTTCTCCGTACCCTCTAACTGACCAGGTTCGACGTCAAAACTCTGCGCTGCGATACTAACGGCTTCGCGCGCTTCTTGTGTCTCTAACATGGCCCGCTCTAAGGCTTCGGACGCAGATTTCAGGGCCTGAACAGCGGGCGTTTCACCCTCTCCGAATTTTGTTCGCAAACGTTCAATCCCAGCAAGTGCAGATGAAAGACGGGCCTCAAAAGCCCCATCTTCGCCTAGCGCATCTTCGGCTGCGGAAAGTTCAGAAAGTGCGCCCTCGGCGCCTTGTAAAAAACGACGTTCTTCGGCCAAGGTATCTTCTTCGTCCTCACGTGGATCAAGGCGATCAAGTTCCGCAATCGCGTGTTCCAAAAACTCGCGATCTTCTCCAGCTTTGGCTTGCAACGCCATGAGCGCATCCAACTCACGTTTCGTCTCTTGCCGCGTCACATGTGCAGATCGCACAGCCTCCAACTCGCGCGCATATCCGCCAAATTGATCTAAGAGCTCAATGTGAGTCGTCGCGTCCAATAAGCCCCTACCATCATGTTGACCGTGAACTTCCAAAAGCTTTCGCCCCAAAGCCGATAGGAGTTTAACACTGACAGCCTGATCATTGACGAAAGCGCGACTGCGACCATCTACTGTCACAGTACGACGTAAGGTCAGGTCCTCAGAGGTATCATACTCGATATCTTGGTCATCCAAGAGCGCCCAAGCCGAATGCATCTCAGGCAGTGTAAAACTTGCGGTACATTGAGCTTTTTCTGTTCCAGCACGGACCAAACCGCGATCAGATCGCGCGCCTGTCGCCATGCCCAGCGCGTCCAATAATATAGATTTACCCGCGCCTGTTTCACCTGTGAGAGCCGTAAGCCCTCGGTTGAAATCCAGATCGAGATGTTCGATCAGGACAACATTGCGGACAGAGAGCCCCGATAACATCGGGCCTAAAACAACCGCTCTATCAAGCGTGTCCAATAGCCTTGCTTGCGTGGCTTATTGATTTCTTCGTCCAGATTAACGCCGTAGTTTTCGAGCAGCTTATAGCTGTCTTTATACCATTCGCTGTTCGGGTAGTTATGCCCCAAAACGGACCCTACAAGTTTGGCTTCTTGGATCACACCAATCGACACATAGCTTTCCACCAAGCGATGCAGCGCTTCTTCGGTTTGGGATGTTGTTTCATATTGTGAAACGACTGTCTTAAACCGACCGATGGCCGCAAGATGTTGATTTTGTCTAAGGTAGTAACGTCCAATAGACATCTCTTTACCTGCCAAATGATCTTGCGTGAGCTCAAGCTTCAAACGCGCGTCACGCGCATAATCACTATCAGGATAGCGTCGTACGACTTGTTGCAGTGAGGCCTCAGCCGCTATGGTTGTCGCTTGGTCACGACCTACATCATAGATTTGATCGTAATAATTCATCGCGACCAGATAATAAGCATATGGCGCGGAGTCTGATCCCGGATGCAGGCCTACAAACCGCTGCGCCATTGCAATGCTTTCGTCGTGATCGGCAGACCGATAAGACGCATACGCGCTCATTAACATAGAGCGACGCGCCCATTTTGAGAAAGGATGCTGCCGCTCAACTTCTTGGAAAAGCAATTTGGCGTCAGCCCAATCGTTTCTGCCCATTTCTTCAAGGGCAAGATTGTAAATCAGTTCTGCGGGGCGCTCAACATAAGCCAATTTTTCTTTCTTCCCGACAGACCCACACCCTGTGACCGCAAACATAGTTGCGCCCAAAATGGCGAGACGGAGGACGGAAGGTAAGCGCGAGACGATAGACATGAAACCCGTTCAATCTTTAACCTGCCCCGCGAACTCGGCGTGCGAGTCAGCGTGAGAGCAATTACTTTGAGATTGCCTTAGAGGTTTCAGAACAGCGCGGAAAGTGAGAAAAGCGTTAGGCTGAGATCGATTTCAGGTATTGTGCATCAGAAAAATCGACGTCGTCCATAGGCATTGTTGTGAATTTCCAAGCTGAAGGTGTCCCATAAAGCTTCATCAGAAGGTCATGATTAAGACCGTGACCCGATTTCAGGGTTGTTACCCGACCTAAAATTGGGCCGCCCAAATACAAGTCCCCCATCAAATCCAAAGCTTTATGACGGACAAATTCATCGGCAAAGCGCAATCCACTTGGGTTCAGCACTTTGTCTTCATCCACGACAATTGCGTTGTCATAAGACCCGCCCTTGGACAGTCCAGCGGCTTGAAGGGCCGCAACCTCATGCAAACGTGCAAATGTGCGCGCACTTGCCATACGATCTCGGAAAGATCGAACATCTGGAACGATTTCAAGGCGTTGACGCCCAATAGCTTGCTCTGCAAAATCAATTGTTACATCAAGTTCAAGACGGTCAGACGGCTCCACACGGGCAAACATATCGCCTGAACCCACCTCAACTGTCTCCAAAATCTTGACATACCGACGCGGCGCGGGCTGGCGATAAACACCCACTTGTTCAATCAGTTTGAAAAAAGGCTCGGCCGATCCATCCAACGCAGGAAGTTCCGCACCGTCTAATTCTATATCAAGATTATCGATACCTGCCGCACTCAACGCTGCTAAAAGATGCTCAATCGTCGAAACCGTCACGCCCGCAGCATTTGAGAGCGTCGTACAATTTCGTACACCTGTTACCAGATCGGGGCGCACTGGAATAACATTGTCGCGATCTTGAATATCTGTCCGTACAAAATTCAATCCTGAACCGACAGGCGCAGGACGCATGACCAAACGCGCATGTTTACCGCTGTGCAAGGCGACACTCGCTGTTACAGCGGGCGCGCATAAAGTAGATTGACGACGGATATTCATAACGGGGATAAATTCTCTTAAAGCTTCATTGCGCAGCATTTTGCTAACCTCGAAATGTGGCAGCAACAAGAAACGCTCCGTGTCGAATTGTTTCAGTTCATGACAAAAAGGCCACCCTGTTGCCAGGATGACCTTTTAATACATTGATTTAACAGAAACTTATCTGTTTTGACGACGTAAGAAACTTGGGATTTCCAACTCATCATTTGCATCATTACCGAATAAATCACCGCTCGGAGCTGGACGACTTTGCACAGCTGGGCGTGACGCAGGTGCAGGTGTCGCAGCTCTACGGCGTCCGAAAAAGCCGAATGGGCTACGCGCATGGCTTGCAGGAGCAGGTTCTGGGATCGGTGCTGGAGCAGGCGCAAAAGAACGCGGAGCACCGGCTTGATCTTCGGGCTGAATACGTGGCGGATATGGCTTTGGCGCAGTGTAAGGCGGCGGTGCATTTACAGCAACGCGCGGTTCTTCGCGGTCAAAATTGTAATCATCAAATGCCTTACGCGCTTCAGCTTCGGCAGCAGCGGCCTCTTGAGCGCGTTCATGAACACCCAACTCAACAACTTTTGGCGCAACTGGCGTTTCAACAGCAGCCGTGAACGGCGCAGGCACAGCCTCGGCGCGCGCAACGGCGTCAACACCTGTTGCAACGACGGAAACACGAATAATGCCATCCAGATCATTGTCCAAAGCCGATCCCACGATGATGTTTGCATTTTCATCGACTTGATTACGGATCAATTGTGCGGCTTCGTCAACTTCGTAAAGTGTCAAATCGCGACCACCGGTAATGTTGATCAAAACGCCTTTGGCCCCTTTGAGAGATACATCATCAAGCAACGGGTTGTTAATCGCAGCTTCAGCGGCTTCAACAGCTCGACGCTCACCTGTAGCTTCGCCTGTACCCATCATGGCCTTACCCATTTCATCCATTACCGTGCGGACATCGTTGAAATCGAGGTTAATCAAGCCAGGCACAACCATAAGGTCTGTTACACCACGGACACCAGAATGTAGGACCTCATCTGCCATCGCAAAAGCGTCTGACATTGTTGTCTGCTCTGTCGCTACGCGGAAGAGGTTCTGGTTTGGAATTGTAATCATTGTATCGACAGCGGCGTAGAGGTTTTCGATGCCCTGCTCTGCCAATTTCATACGACGAGAGCCTTCGAACATGAAAGGTTTCGTCACGATACCGACTGTCAGAATGCCACGTTCGCGCGCAGCACGTGCGATAACAGGCGCAGCACCAGTACCCGTACCGCCGCCCATGCCTGCTGCAACGAATAACATATGCGCGCCATCAAGGTGCTCCATGATTTCGTCCATGCTTTCTTCAGCTGACTGTTCGCCAACTTCAGGGCGCATACCAGCGCCTAGACCTTGCGTAATACCGCCACCCATTTGGACTTTTCTTGTCGCTGCATTCAAAGCCAGTGCTTGCGCATCTGTATTGGCAACAACAAAATCAACGCCATCAAGGCCTGACGCGATCATATTATTGACCGCATTACCGCCCGCGCCGCCCACGCCGATAACAACGATACGGGGCTTAAGCTCTACAGCTTGAGGAAGATGGAAGTTTATGGACATAGCGGCACCCAAATTATGGTCAATGATTTGTGAATCAGACCTTGGGCGCAAAGGCTTAATGCCCTGTTAACCGCGTTAACTTTTGAGCAAAAACGTTTAAAATTCTGCACATCGTACAAATGTGCTAGAAATTTTCCTTCAACCACTGAAGGGAACGCGCCACGGCATTACCAGAATAACGCTGAGCCCGGAGGCGACGCCCAGACAAATCTGGTGGCCCCGTGACTACTTCAGGTCGATCATCAAAGACGCCCTTCAACAAGCCCGTTGCAACAGCAAAGTCTGGCTGACTCAATTCTTCAGATAGGCCAAATACGCCATGAGGTTGCCCAATACGAACGCGCTTCCCTAAAACATGCATCGCCAATTCCCTCACGCCATTCAAATGCGCACCGCCGCCTGTCAGAACGACTTGGCTTCCAGAATAGGATTCGAGACCTGCCTTGTGAATTCGCTCTCTTAAAATTTCCAAAGTTTCTTCGACGCGAGATCGAATAATATCAGTAACCAGTGAACGAGACTCATGATGTAACTCATCCTGCGCAGCGATAGGCGGACAAGGCACCATGACGGTTTCATCATCAGCACCATGCAGACACGATCCATAAATCATCTTGATGCGCTCGGCGGCTTCAAATGGCGTAGAAAGACCGCGCGCCATATCAGACGTGATATTTCGGCCGCCAACGCCCAAAGCGTCAACATGGACCAACGTATTATCACGAAAGATAGCGGCAGATGTAATACCCGCGCCAAGATCGATAAGTGTCACACCCAGATCACGCTCATCGTCAGTAAGAACCGAAAGCGCCGCCGCGTAAGGACTGACGGTTACGGACCGAATGGTCAGATGGCAGCGTTCGATACAATGTGCCAGATTTCGTAAAGGACCAATCCCGCCCAAAATAAAATGCATATCAACACCTAGCTGGCGTCCATACATGCCTCGAGGGTCCCGAATACCATCTTCATCATCAACCCGCCAATTTAGCGGGATGGCATGTAGAATAGCGTGTTCAGCTTGTGAGAGTTCAGAGAGCGATGAATTCAACACGCGTTTCAAATCACGATCGACAACGGACCCGCTCGCGAATTCGGTTTGGACCGTCATATGTTTGGACCGCAGTGAGCGAAGCGCCACATTTACAGATACATCTTGAACGGTCACACCCGCTGCACGTTCCGCCTTTTCCACGGCGGTGCGGATACCAACTTCTGCCGCCTCCAAATCAACGACTGCGCCGCCTTTCAGACCGGCAGACACACCAAAACCAGATCCGATCAACCGGACGCCAAGCCCAGGCTCTTCTCGACCAATCAGACACACGACCTTATTTGAGCCAATATCGAGGACACAAACCGTCTCCGGCTGTCGTTTTGTCGGCGTACCAAACATGTGTTTAGGTAGACTGCTGAGAATCAGTCAGCTTGGCTTTCAAGCCAATACGGTCAGACAGGCGTAGATCGATAGACCCAACGTCACGCGAGAGGATAAATGTCTCTTTATCCAAGTCTGCCAGACGGCGAAGCGCGGTTTCAAGGTTGCCGACAGGCAAGTTCACAACGGTGTCATTCCGCATATGCAGGTCCCAACGCCCAGACGGAAATTGCACAAGGCTTTCAACACGAGTCCAGATTTCCTGATGCGGCGTGACCATGGCTTCGATCTGGTGGGCATCTTTAGGAGCATCCGCCCCGACATAAGTTTTCAACCCGACAGGAATAGATACGGTTTCAGAGACAGGAATAATGGCCTTTCCCGAATCCGCGAGGAGGTGCAAAACACCGTCATTCTGCCAGAGCGCATAGGGCGTGGTTTCGACGACCTGAACAACGATACGATTAGGCCAAAGACGACGCACGACAGCTTTCTCCACCCACGGCAAACTTTCGGTGCGATCGCGCGCGGCGTTTAGGTCGACACCAAAGAAATAGGTTCCTCGTTGGATTTGGGCGGCGACGCGAATATCACGCTCATTCAGGCGTCCCTCGCCCATGACATCAACTTGTTCGACAACAAAACCAGCGGACATCAAGCGATCTACTTTCCAAGCGTTCGCATTCTCGCGGATCGCAGGCAAATAACCGCCAAGCCATAATCCGATAAAAATAAGAAAACCAAAGGTCCCGACGATTTTTAGGATGAAGCGCATGAAGGCTTTGGGAGAATGCTTGGCCGCTCGCATTTGCGCCGCCATCCAATTCTGTGACCCGCGCAAGCCAGGTTTAAGAGGACTGACTCGCGTCATTCCACCAAATTTAGACTGTCCTTTTTTTCCAGTCCTGGAACCTACCTGGGCCATGAAGCGTCCTCAACCATCCAGCGACAAAGCTGGGCAAAATCGACCCCCATGAAAGCCGCCTGTTCTGGGACAAGCGACGTTGGGGTCATTCCGGGTTGAGTATTCACTTCAAGCATTACGATTTTGTTTACCACATTGTCGCTCGTGCAGTTTTCATCATTAAATCTGTAATCGGCGCGCGAAATACCACGACATCCAAGGGCATTGTGAGCCTTTTCGGCCCAATCGAGGCACAAAGCCGTCACATAGTCGGGAAGATCCGCAGGGCAGACATGTTTCGCGGCATTCTCGCCATATTTTTCTTCAAAATTATACCAACCATTCGGAATAATCTCAGTCACGCAAATCGCTTTACCGTCTTGTACGGCAACAGTCAGTTCTCGCCCAGGGATATAACTCTCGACAACGACTTGTTCCCCCATTTCGACATCAGTCGCAATCGCTGCACTTTGGGTACTGTCATCACCCCGAACAATATACACGGACTTGGACGAACCTTGTCCATTGGGTTTCACAACATAAGGCGTTGCAATCACGTGTTCACCAGAGACCTGAAGGCGATCAAACAAGCCGCCGTCCGCAACCGTTATCCCGACAGACTTTAGCACGTGTTTGGCGCGATGCTTATCCATAGCTAGCGACGACGCCATCACGCCAGAATGGGTGTAAGGCTTGCCATACATATCCAAAACACCCTGCACCCGTCCATCTTCGCCCCAATCACCATGAAGCGCATTGAAAATCACGTCTGGTTTAGCGGCTTTCAATTGCTCCCAAAGAGCATGCGTGACGTCGATCTCAACAACATCATAATCCAAGCTACGCAATGCGGTCGCGCAGGCTCTGCCTGTAACGAGCGACACATCGCGTTCTGAGGAGATACCTCCCATCAAGACTGCGACACGGCGGGTCATGGTTTATCTCCGATCCGACGCACTTCCCAATGCAGATCAACGCCTTGCGTTTCCAAGACTTTTGCACGCACCGTTTCGCCTAATGTTTCAAGATCGGCGGCCGTTGCGCCGTCTGCGTTGATCATGAAATTACAATGTTGCTCACTCATCTGTGCTCCGCCGACACGCAGACCGCGACAGCCTGCAGCATCAATCACTTTCCATGCGCCGCGAGGACCCTCTGGGTTTTTGAATGTGGAGCCGCCCGTTTTTTCACGAATAGGTTGGCTGGCTTCGCGCTTGGCAGTGATTTCATTCATCCGCGCCTGAATATCAGCTGGCAAATCAGCGGAGCCTTCGAAAACGGCTTGCGTGAAGATAAGGTCCTTCGGCGCGCCACAGTGACGATAGGCATAGTCCATTTCAGACAGGTCCATGACTTGCCTGCGCCCCGAACGATCCAAAGTGACGACACTAACTAAAATGTCTTTAGTCTCCGCCCCATAACATCCCGCATTCATACGCAATGCACCACCAATTGTACCAGGAACACCAGCATAAAATTCTAGCCCTGCGACCCCAGCCTTCGCCGCAGCCTTGGCGACAGCTTTATCAAGCGCAGCCGCTCCAGCTGTGACACGCAAACCATCCGTTTTAACTTGACCAAAAGCAGGCCCCAAACGAACAACAACGCCTCTGACGCCGCCGTCACGCACCAATGTATTGGACGCGACGCCTAGAACTTGGACGGGAATGTCGTCAGGCGTCGCACTCAGAAAATGCGCAAGATCAGCTTCGTCCTTCGGCATGAAAAGAGCATCTGCCGCGCCACCCACCCGCAACCATGTGTATGGGGCAAGCGATACGTCAGCCCTCAGGCTTCCGCGCACATCAGGCAATCGGTCGAGCAAGCTCATATTTTACTTAAGTCTTCAGGGAGGTCGGCGGCCCAATAGGTAATATCCCCAGCCCCAAGACAAACAATGAGATCGCCTGGTTCGAGATGCGGGTGTAGATCTTTCGCCAATGTGGCTTTTGATGTCAGAGCCACATCGCGGTGGCCGTGGCTGCGTAGAGATTCTGCGAGTGACGGCGCACTAACGCCTTCGATTGGCTCTTCTCCAGCCGCATAAACATCAGTGATATAAACACGGTCGGCATCGTTGAAACAGGTTGAGAAATCTTCGAATAGATCGCGCAAACGGCTGTAGCGATGAGGCTGCATGACAGCATGCACTTTGCCGCCAGTTTCGCCTGAAGATACGACCTGTCGCGCAGCTTGCAAAACAGCGGAAATTTCAACGGGGTGATGACCGTAATCATCAATCACATTCACGCCGTTCCATTCGCCAACATTGGTAAAGCGGCGTTTGACCCCGCCAAAGCTCGCGAGACCGGCCCGCACCTTTTCGACATCCAATCCCAATTCACGCGACACAGCAATCGCCGACAAAACGTTTTGGACATTGTGTTTTCCTGCCATTGGCAGGAACAAATCTGGCCAGCGATCTTCTTCGCCATCTAGCCCACGGAACACGACATCAAATCGCGACCCACCTGGCTCTAGGCGCAAGTCTTCAGCCCGCACATCGGCCTGCGGGTTGAAACCATAGGTCACAACACGTCGATCATTGATACGACTGACGAGACTTTGGACTTCAGGGTGATCGATACAAAGGACGGCAAAACCATAAAACGGAAGGTTCTCAACAAAGGTCGCGAAAGCTCTCCTTAGCGTGTCGAAATCCCCATAATGTTCCATGTGTTCAGCGTCGATATTTGTGACGACAGCAACAGTCGGGAGCAGCTTGAGAAATGTTCCATCACTCTCATCGGCTTCGACAACCATCCAGTCACCCAGTCCTAGTTTCGCATTCGACGCATAAGCGTTGATGATGCCACCATTGATGACCGTCGGATCAAGATCACCGCCTTCGAGCAACGCGGCAATCATTGTCGTCGTCGTCGTTTTGCCATGCGTACCGCCAACAGCAATCGTCCATTTGAGACGCATCAGCTCCGCTAGCATTTCCGCACGTCGAACAACAGGAATGGCGCGCGCACGTGCTTCGACAAGTTCTGGATTGTCAGCCTTAATAGCAGACGACATGACGATGGCACCCGCCCCGTGAACTTGCTCTGCCTTCTGCCCAATAAAGATCGTGGCGCCGAGCGCTTTAAGACGGGCCGTATTTATACTTTCACGCGCATCAGACCCTTGCACTTGATAGCCAAGGTTCAACATGACTTCGGCAATGCCCGACATGCCGATACCTCCGATCCCCACAAAGTGAATAGGACCAAGATCGAAGGGAACCTTCGTCGCAAGTGCATTTTGTTTAAGCGTCGTATTTGGCATGGTAACCTTAGGTGATGGTACGGATGACCAACTGTGTGAGATCGTGGGCCGCGTTCGGACGCCCAAGGGAACGGGCAGCAGTGGCGGCGGAAGAAAGCCAGCTCGAATCATTTAATCTATCCTTTAAGATATTCGCGACAGCCTCAGGGGTAAACTCTGATTCTGGCAGAATATCGGCAGCACTAAGACGTTCCAATGATTGGGCATTAACAGTCTGATGATCATCCATCGCAATCGCTAGCGGGATCAGCAGCGACGGCTTCCCCATAAGCGCGATTTCAGAGACGGATGACGCACCCGCGCGAGCCACGACTAAGTGAGCTTTGGCTAGGTGGGTTTCAATATCAGTAAAGAAGGTTTCGCAGAGCGCTGCGACACCTGCATCAGCATAAGCTTTAAGAGCGGCTGATTTCGCGCCTTCCGTTGTTTGCTGCACCACATTTAGTCTCTCGCGCATACCCGCAGGTAAAAGCAAGACAGCCTTAGGCAAGGTTTCCGACAGGATGCGTGCACCCAAACTTCCCCCTACAATCAGAAGGTTTATGACGTCTGTTGGGGGGACATAAGATTGCGGCACAGCAGCCGATATTTGGGCCCGCATGGGATTTCCCAAACAGGTGACATTTGCGTCAGAGTTGACTTTTTGAAGTGTCTCAAACCCCGAAACAACATGCGTCGCCTTTGC
>CALHXF010000035.1 GCA_938040095.1 uncultured Caulobacterales bacterium | reverse complement strand
GTCGCCCAACGCGACTTGCACTAAACCGATTTCGGGAGGCGTGTTTTCATAGGCATAATATTTACGTGCAGAAAGGATCGCCTCTTCCGCTTGGGCCAATGGCTCCATATCCTGCGTCTGCCCCGCAAGACGGATCATTTCTGCCGCCAATTGCGCTTTCATGAGTGCGAGCTTCGCATCCGTCATGGCTAACTTAGCCTCCAGCTTCGATTTTCGATTACGTGTCAACCAACTCAACATTTTTTCTCTCCCACAAAAGATGCCTCATTCAAGTCGATCGTAGTTAATGTTGCTTTAATTCTGCGCCGAATATGGCCGAAATATGGTCAAAATCTTCGCCCACTCGGATTCTCCGTAGGGGGATTCCCGCCGCGGAGAAAAGCGCTGTCTTCACCTTATCTGATTCTGATGGATTTCGCGCATTATGCGCCGCCCCATCCAACTCAATCGCGAGAACAGGTCGCCCCGTTTTGTCCGTGATGAGATAATCAATATGACGCGATTTCACACGGCCACGTAATTTCCACCGCGCCTCACCAGAGACAGTCTCTTTGACGCGAATGATGTCTTCCAAACGGACTTTACCGTGGAGATCAAACCCGCGCGGGAGATGGCGTTTCAACACGCCAAAAAATGTGGCTTCAGACCGATTTACCCAAAGTGACGCAGTGGCCTCAAACGCACTGAGCGTATGGTCCGTGATGGGCGACACATCAGGTGTCTTAAACGTCTTATCTCCGCGTGAAAGATAGACGACGACAAGGATCGCGGCGGGGATGAGAAGCAGAAGAAGTTCCATACGAGCGCGTTAACCCGACGGCGTATGGGGCTCAATGATCTCGGGCAGATTGATTTAGCGAAGACGGTTTTAGAATGCCTATTCGGCGGTCACGACGACAATTGAGTACAAGCCGTGCATATCAGGGAAATAGACGTTCCCATCCTTATCCGTCGTTTTCCAATCCGTACGGCAAGACCCCGGCAGATAAGGCGTCGTAAAGGTCACTGAAATATCAATCGTTTCCCCTGGCTGCGTTTCAGGGATCGGAACACGGCTGGGAGACGCACATAGGAGACTGGACGCAGGCGTCATGCGTTGCAAATATCTATCTTTCCAAACCAATTTTCCACTATTTTTGACGCGCCACGTTTTCACGAACTTTGTATTTATCGGGATCGACGTGCCATCAGGGATCGTCACATCTTCAATGAAAAGCGTACTATCTTCATGCTCGGTAATGACTCTCGTCTCGGCCACACCCCCCCGATCACCAGAGCCGAAGGCCATCAAAAGCCCCGCGCCAACTATCACAACAGAAAGCGCCAAGATGGGTCGACGCCATTTATTCAGACGATCAGGAAAATTATCAGATGTTTCATCATTTGGTTTCGACCCAGCGAACAAGGCGTCAAAACGCTCTGTGTCAATCCGCAGCGCCTCTGAAATTTTCTGTTTCGTCTCTGCGCTCGGGGATTCTTCCCCTTTGATAATGCGGTAAAACTGGCTTTTACTGACCCCACTTTCCCAAATGATATGTTTGGAGAGGACCTTTCTGTCAGTTTTAGCGGCCTGGAGGGCATCGCTCAAATTTTGAACCATTTAGTTATTCCTAGCGTTCATATCGACGCGGTTGGAGGCGTTTATGAAGGTTTGGGACAGAAAATTCAATCCCAGGGACACCTAATAGTTTGCGTACAAACGGTGATAGAGCGATTAATCAGCAAGACGTTCTCCCTGCGGTGCAACGTCTTTATTAAGACGGGACGCACGGAGCAGTTCACTCATCCCGAACTGCTCCGCCTTTCGTCGCAAACCATCCATCCCTCACAATCGCCGCACTCTGGGTCCAACCTCACCCTTCATCAACAGAGCATTGACTGCCCAAACCAGAGCATCCACTCGGTCCGGTGAACCTCTAGCGCCCTTTGCCCCCATCTGGCACATTTGCCCCTCAAGTTGGTCAAACCGTCCGACGTGGAACACCCTGCCCCGTGTATACAGATGGGCAATGGGCTCCGCGCGGGTTTCTTTGCTGCGGCGGGCATGGACGCGACGGATCGGTAAATTCGGATCGACTTGACGCAGAACCGCTTCGACCATTTCACCGCCTTGGTTCCCTTCCGCGATTACGCAATCGGCTTGATAACTCTCAAACAGTGACACAACTTTCTCCGCCCAGACTTCAGGCGGTGCATGTCGCAATGTTGCGTCTTCCAACACATAGGCCGCGCCGTCCGCCACACCCGCCACAATCAACCCGCAGGCATCAGCATTCGGGCCTGACGTTGCGGGCGGGTCAATCGCCACGACAATACGTTCCAACGCGGGAGTTTGCGCCGTGCGTTGTTCCGAAATCGTGGAGAGCTTCCATAGCGCGCCCGGCAATTCCGTCAGGATTTCACCTTCCAATTCCTGTTGCCCCAGCGGAGACCCACCATCACTGTCTTCCATCGCTTCGAAAAATCCCGGTGCGAGATGACGCGCATTCTCGCGGGTACGGATTTGAGAGCTCACGACACCTTTGCGGGCTTTCAACGCGAGCAAAGCCGTCGACGGACGCGGGGTTGTTGTCACGACGAGGCGCGGCGTGTCCCCCGATTGCGGGGTCAATCGCAGCGCTAATCGCAAATTAGATAAAGTCTCCTCGGGATAGGCCCAAGCGCAAAATTCATCGGCCCAGGCCGCATCAAAT
>CALHXF010000034.1 GCA_938040095.1 uncultured Caulobacterales bacterium | reverse complement strand
TACCTCCAAGCCCTTGTCATCATGCTCGGTGCGGGCGCGACCTTGCTCGCGAGCCAACATGTGCGGGTCGATATCTTTCACACGACTATGACCGACATAGGTAAAGCCCGCGTTGATCTTCTGGGTTATTATCTCCTGATGGTTCCTGTTTGTATCTTGTTGGTTTGGAACGCACAGAGTTTCGTCGCCTTCGCATGGGCGATCCGTGAAGGCTCCAGCGAAGCGACAGGTATTCGCGGGGTTTATCTCCTGAAAACCCTTATCCCTGTTTTCGGTATTACCATGTTGGCGCAAGGTCTGGCGATTGCGACGCGGGCCGCCATGTGCCTATCTCATCAAGACCGCCCCTTGCGCCCGCCACGTATCCCACCATTCTTCCGATCTCCCGGGGAGAAAACCCGATGAGCGGTGCAGAAATCCTCGCAGCGATGATGTTCATCTCCGTCTGTGGCGCGCTCATGGCTGGATATAATGTGGCCTTCACATTGGCAGGTGTCTCGCTTTTATTTGCAGGCATTGGTGTTCTCACGGGGACGTTCGATGCGGTCTATTTACTCTCAACTCCTGGACGCATTTATCCGCTGATTACGCGTGAAATCCTGATGGCGGTGCCGCTCTTCGTCTTCATGGGGGTGATGTTGGAGAAATCCCGCATTGCCGAAGATTTGTTAGAGAACATGGGCACCTTGTTCGGCCCTATGCGGGGCGGGCTTGGAATTTCAGTAATATTCGTTGGGGCCCTTCTGGCCGCCAGTACAGGCATTGTTGGGGCGACTGTTGTCACGATGGGTCTGCTGTCTCTGCCGACGATGTTGAACAAAGGCTACGCCCCCTCCCTTGCGTCTGCTTCCATCGCGGCCTCGGGCACATTGGGACAGATTATTCCACCATCTATTGTGCTAGTGATTTTAGCCGATCAAATTTCGAATGCGTTCCAAGAAGCGCAACGGAGTTACGGCTTAGAGACTGATAAAATCGTCTCTGTTGGCGATTTATTTGCAGGAGCGTTGCTGCCAGGATTCATTCTGGTTGGGGCCTATGCGCTCTACATTTTCTTTGTGGCGGTCATTCGACCCACTGATGCGCCTGCACAGGCGTGGCCAGAAGGCGCAAATGCCAAAGCCCTACTCTGGCAGTCTTTTCGATCCATGCTTCCGCCTATTTTCCTCATCATCGCGGTTCTGGGGTCGATCCTATCTGGATATGCGACTCCCACGCGCGGTGCAGCTTTGGGCGCGTTAGGTGCCATCTTGCTGGCGTGTTACAAGGTCCAAACGCCCACCCGTTTGGGTCGTTGGGCAAGACGCCTTGCCTTTATCTCTGCGGCATCGCTCCTTGGTCTCGTTGCGCTTGATCTCACAGGCGTTGATCTGCGCCTGTCACAATCAGAATGGTCTGGCATGGAACGGTTCGCGGTCCTCATCGCTGGGATACTTGCGGTTCTTGGCGGCATTGGCGCTTTGATCGCAACATTGCGTTTGGGTCGCACAGGTGCGCTTGGCGATGTATCGCGCTCAACGCTTCACATCACAGCGATGGTCTTCGTCATCTTGATCGGTGCAACTATTTTCAGTCTCGTTTTTAGAGGCTTTGGTGGCGATGAAATGGTTGCGCGTATGTTAGAACATGCGCCGGGAGGACCAACGGGGGCGTTCATCCTCGTGATGGTTATGATGTTCATTCTCGGCTTTTTCCTCGACTTCATTGAGATTACATTTGTGATTGTGCCCCTCGTTGCGCCGCCTCTTCTCGCGACAGGTATGGATCCCGTCTGGTTAGGCATTGTCATGGCGTTGAACTTACAAACGAGTTTCCTGACCCCTCCCTTTGGATTTGCGTTATTTTATCTGCGCGGGGTCGCCCCGCCAGAGGTCACGACAACGGCACTCTACAAAGGGGTTTTACCCTTTATCGGGATACAGATTGCGGTGATTGCACTCGTGATTGTCTTCCCGCAGCTCGCAACTGCGATCCCAGAGAGCCTTCAACGCTAACCGACTTTAAGAATGCCTTGCACTGACAGGCCTTTAGGCTTTATTTCACACCCAAAGAAACAAGGGGAATACCTATGACCGTCCTTCTAATTATACTTGGTATCATCGCGCTGATCGCGGTGTTTATCATCGGAATATATAACCGACTGGTCGCATTGCGTCAGACAACAAACCAAGCGTGGTCGGATATCGAAGTCCAACTCAAGCAACGCCAAGACCTCGTTCCGCAACTCGTCGCGACAGTTAAAGGCTATGCTAAGCACGAAAAAGGGACTTTCAAAGAAGTAGTCGATGCGCGCGCTGCGGCCATGGGTGCGTCTACAGTTCAGGGACAAGCCCAAGCCGAAGGCATGCTCACAGCGGCTCTCGGTAAGATGTTCGCCTTGGCCGAAGCATATCCAGAGCTGAAAGCCAATACGAACTTCTTACAGCTTCAAGAGCAGCTTTCTGATGTCGAAAACAAAATCTCAGCTGCGCGTCGTTTCTACAACAACTCGGTTCAAGAATATAATACGGGCCGCGAGCAATTCCCGGCTGTCCTCATCGCTGAACCATTTGGTTTCCGTGAGCGTGAATTCTTCGAAGCCCCTGAAGGTCGCGAAGCTCTGCAAACCGCGCCCGAAGTCAATTTCGACTAGCGCGGGTTTCACGCCCAATAGAGAGCATTATCAACCATGCTAGAAGCCTATGGCCTCAAGACGCATATCTGGAATAATAATCTGCGCAGCACATTCCTGCTGATCGCGTTTCCAGTCCTGCTTCTATTTATGGCCTATGGCATCATGCTCGTCTTCTTTGGTTTCACCAGCGATGGGAACATGGAGCAAGGGTTGCAAGCCGCAACGCAAGCCATCCCTCTCGCCGTTCCAACCACTTTGGGCTTGGCGGGCGGCTGGTTCAGTATCGCTTTTTTCGGACATCAAAAAATCATCAGCGCCTCGGTTAAATCTCGGGCGCTGACCCGATCCGAGGAGCCTCGAGCTTATCGTATGTTGGAAGAACTCTGCATCAGTCGCGGTCAAACAATGCCTCGGCTCAACGTCATCGAAACAACGCAAATGAATGCTTTTGCGTCAGGAATTCGAGACAAAAATTATCAAATCACCCTAACACGCGGCCTCATGGACCATCTGGATGATGCAGAGCTGAACGCGGTTATTGCGCATGAGCTCTCCCATATTCGTAACAAAGACGTCCGAATGTTGATCATTGCGATCATCTTTGTCGGTATCTTTTCATTCGTGGGGGAAAGCGTCGTACGCGGAATTTTCCGAACCAACCTCGGACGCACAAACCATCACCGCCGCAGTGGTGGCGGGAATGCGGGCGCTCTCATCTTTTTTGGGTTTGCAATTATCGCCGTGTCCTACCTCTTTGCCGTTCTCATCCGTTTCACGCTGAGCCGTAAACGCGAATATATGGCCGACGCAGGAGCCGTTGAACTCACCAAGGACCCTGATGCGATGATCCGCGCTTTAGAGAAAATTTCGGGTCGCGCGCAATTACAGGATGTGCCGGACGAAATTCGCGAAATGTCACTCCATAACCCGCGCATCGGGTTGGCTGGTGCTTTTGCGACCCACCCGCCTATCGAAAAGCGCATTGACGCGATTGTTAAATTTGGCGGTGGACGCCGCGGAACGCAAAGTGCGCCTAAATCAAGACGACCTGAGGCCATGGAAACAAATGCCTCAAATGCAGGAAAAGGGAAGAAACCTCGCCTCAATCCTTGGTTAGGTTAAGCATAGTATTCCCAGCATCCGCCTGATACACATGTTGTTAAACGATATGTGAAAACGCGCATTCAGGGAAATCCACACATGACATCCAAAATTAAAGTACTCTTAGCTTCAGCTGCCATCGGCTTGACCCTTACAGCCTGTGGCGTGGCAGACACCGTTGGTCCAATTTCTTTACCCGCTGGTGTCACATTAGTTGAGACTGTCCGTCCCGCGACAGGTGCTGAAGTCGTTATCCCCTACACCAAATACAAACTTGCCAACGGCCTGACGGTTGTCCTTCACGAAGACAAATCCGATCCTCTTGTCCATGTTGACGTCACCTATCACGTTGGTTCAGGACGCGAAGAACCCGGTCGCTCTGGCTTCGCACATTTCTTTGAACATATGATGTTCCAAGGCTCCGAGAACGTTGCCGATGAAGAGCATTTCAAAATTATCAGCGAGTCAGGCGGCACGCTCAACGGAACCACTAATTCAGATCGCACGAATTACTTCGAAACGGTTCCTTCAAACCAACTGGAGAAAATGCTGTGGCTGGAAGCTGACCGTATGGGCTTTTTCCTTGATGCAGTTACCCAAGAAAAGTTTGAAGTCCAACGTGAAACGGTGAAGAATGAACGTGGTCAACGTGTCGACAATCGCCCCTATGGCCTACTCTTTGAACGCGTTGGCGAAGCCATGTATCCTGAGGGGCACCCGTATAGCTGGTCAACGATTGGCTACCTCGAAGACCTCGACCGCGCCAGTCTGACGGATTTGAAGAAGTTCTTCCTGAAATGGTACGGCCCAAACAATGCAACATTGACCATTGGTGGTGATATGGACCCAGTGCAAACGCTGGAGTGGGTCAAAACATATTTCGGCACAATCCCAGCAGGTCCCGAGCATGACGATCCTGTCTTTGAGCCCATCACATTAGACGCGGATCGTTATATCTCGCTGGAAGACAATGTTCAGTTACCTCTGATTTATATGGCGTGGCCGACCGTTCATGCAAACCATCCAGACGAAGCCCCGCTTGACGTCCTCGCCAATATTCTTGGCCAAGGCCAAACCTCGCTGCTTTATCAAAGCGTCGTGAAGCCAGGTCTGACAGTGCAAGCGTCTTCAGGTCATGGGTGCCGCGAAATCCACTGTACGCTCACGTTACTTGGTGTTGCAAACCCCGCCAAAGTTCAAAAGCTAGGCGACCTCGAAGCGATTATGCGCGAAGCGTTTACAGAATTCGAAGCTCGCGGCGTCATGGACGATGATCTCACCCGCGTGAAATCAGATATTGTGTCAGGCATGATCTATGGCCTAGAATCCGTATCAGGCAAGATCAGCCAGCTCGCAGCTTATCAGACGTATCGCGATAATCCGAACGGTATCAGTGACGACGTTGCGCGGTATGAAGGTGTGACAAAGGCTGACGTGTTGAGGGTCTATGATCAATATATCAAAGCCAAACCCGCCGTCATCATGTCGATCGTACCGAAAGGTAAGCCGGAGATGATTGCACAAGCAGATACATGGGATCGTTACGAACGTACACTTCCCGATTTCTCTGGTGAAACAGATGATTTCAACTGGACCCGTCCGACAGACCCAGAAGGACTCGATCGTTCTAAACGCCCAGAACCAGGCCCGAACAATCCGCAGATCAAAGCGCCTGACACATATGAGTTCTCTGTCGGTGACGGCGTCAAGGTTCTTGGTGCACGCAATAAAGAAGTCCCGACAACGACCATCAGCTTACGTATTAAAGCAGGTCAGAGCCACGAGACATTGGACAAATTGGGTCTGGCGGGCATGACAGCGGGCTTATTAAATGAAGCCACCACAGACCGCACAGTCGAAGAGCTATCCAATGAGTTAGATAAGCTCGGCTCTTCTGTTTCATTTAGCGGCGGCGACACGTTCTCCACGATGCGCATTCGGACCTTATCGAAAAACCTCGACGCGACGATGGCGATTGCAATGGAGAAACTGCTCAAGCCGAAATTCGATCAAGTCGATTTTGACCGCGATAAGGCCAATGCCCTTCAAGGCATCAAAGCCAATAAAAAAGAAGCTAGCGGTGTCGCCTCCACCCTCTTCAACAAAATGATGTATGGGACGGATAATCCAACAGCCTATGCGAATACAGGTACAGAAGAGACGGTTGCGAATATCACACTGGATGATGTGAAGGCATTTTATGCCACGCATTACTCACCGCAAATCGCATCCATCGTGGCGGTCAGTGACCTTGACGAAGCCGCAATGAAGAAAGCCCTCGCACCTCTGTCCGCATGGACGGGCGGCGAGGTTCCCTCCGCGGAAATGAAGCCGTTCCCACAACTTGCGGGCGGCACGCTTTATTTCGTCGACAAACCTGACGCGTCACAAAGCGAAATCCGTATCGGCAAGCGCGCACTCGCTTATGATGCAACGGGTGACTACTATAAAGCCAGAGTCATGAATTACCCGCTGGGTGGCGCATTCAACAGTCGGATCAATCTGAATCTTCGTGAAGATAAAGGCTACACCTATGGTGCTCGATCATTCTTTAGCGGCAATGAGAAAGGCGGCTGGTATCGCGCGGGTGCTGGCGTCCGTGCCGATGCAACGGCGGCCTCTATCGTTGAATTTGTGAATGAGATTGAGTCCTATCACAAAGACGGCGCGACAGCAGAAGAGCTAGTGTTCACACAGTCCTCACTCGGTCAATCCGATGCGCGGGCCTATGAAACGCCACGTCAGAAACTGGGCTTCCTCTCACGCATGGCGACATATGGTTTGAAAGCCGACCACGTGGATGAGCAAGCAAGAATCCTAGACGGCATGACCAAAGCCGACATGGATAAATTGGCCGCAACGCACCTGAATTTAGACGACATGATCATGATCGTCGTGGGTGATAAGGCCAAGGTCTATGACGAAGTCGCCGCCCTTGGATATAATATGGTCGAGATCGACGCGGATGGTAACCCGATCTAGTCGACCTCACCTCCAAAGAAAATTTCAAAAGCCCGGCCCGTGTGTCGGGCTTTTTATGTCGGGGTTTGTGTTCCTGTAGGTTAAGGGCGTTACATGCATAATGTGTTTCAAAATAACGCCTTTCGCTTTGGCATGACTTTCATTTTGACACTTCAATACAGTCTTTTACGAACAACGGAGTGGTCGGCATTTGTTAAACCTCTCCCGATCATATTCTGGTTTATTGTCGTGGGTCTCTCGGCACAGCGTCCCGCTGCAAAATGGGTCATGCCGAGTTTACTGTCGGCGGCCATTGGTGATGTTCTCCTCGATCTTGGACCTGAATGGTTGATGATCGCGACGGTGCCGTTTTTGGGATCAACGCTTATCTTGGCTTTCGCGTTTCACCTGCGAGGTGAAGTCGCCTCAGGCAAGACCGCTATCAAAGAGCTACTTCTATTCCTCCCCATTCTCGCTCTCGCGACGGCGTTCCACCTCTTCATGGCACCGCGCATGGCGAATTCCGCAACAATAGGTGCAGTGCTATTGCTCATCTCATCACTGTTAATTTGGCGGGCGTTGTCATCGGTGGTGTTTAGCAAGGCATCAGATGATACGTTTTGGGTTCGGTTGATAGGTTGTCTTGGTGCGAGCGGGATCGTGGCAAACTACATTCTCTATTCGGTCAATATTGGCCTTCATCCTGTGCCGCGCGACCTCGTGATCCAGCTCTATTATTGGGGAACAGCTTTTGCGGCGTGGAGTTTCTTAAAACCCACACTCAAAGCGTAGAAATAAAGCGGTCCACTTGCGCCTCAGGTGTCGCCCATGACGTCACCAATCGTAACACAGAATGATCTTTGTCGTGCGGTCCCCAGACATAGAACCTGAAATCTGCCTTTAATTTAGCCACAAGCGCATTGGGTAAAATCGGAAAGATTTGATTGGTCTGCGTTTCACTCGCGAGGTCATGCCCTGCGCTAATAATCGCTTTGGAGAGATTATTGGCCAAGTCATTCGCATATCGACCCGATGCGAAAAACAAATCGGTCTGAAACAAGGTTTGAAATTGAAGGCCCAAGAGCCGCCCTTTCGCGAGCAAGGCCCCACGTTGTTTGATATGAAAGGCAAAATCAATCGCCAACGCCGCTCGATTGATCACGATCGCTTCCCCGATCAACGCCCCTGCTTTCGTTCCACCGATCCAAAACACATCCGTCAACGCCGCCAAGTCAGCCAGTGTGACATCATTGTCGTGGGACATCAGTGCCGCGCCCAAACGCGCGCCATCCAACATGAAGAGCAAATCATTCTCACGACAGACCGCAGATAAAGCCGTGAGTTCGGCTTTGGTATAAATACGTCCCGTTTCCGTTGCGTTCGAGATATAGACCAGACGCGGTTTCACCATATGTGGAGCCTGCGCATTTTGGGCCAAGACCGTAATGATGTCCTCAGGGTCTAGTTTTCCACTTGGTTTTTCAACCGTTAGAATTTTATGTCCAACGGATTCGATTGCGCCTGTTTCACGTGACACGATATGCCCTGTTTCTGCCGAAATGACAGCCTCATGGGAGCGCAACAGACTCGCGATAATCGTCAAATTCGCGAGCGTGCCGCCCGATACAAAAAATATGTCTGAGGTGGCTCCACCTAAATGCGCGCGGATTAAGCTGCGGGCTTTGGAGGAATATTCATCCTCGCCATAAGCGGTTTGCTGAGACATATTCGTCTTCGCCAACGCCTCCAATATCGCGGGATGACAGCCCTCACTATAGTCGTCCAAAAAATTAAATTTTTCCATGCGTAGTATTATGCGGAAGAACCGCTTCTTAAGCTAGGTCGAAAATTTAAGGCCCACTTTCTGTCGACGTTTGAGAAACCTAAAGTCTGACGTTACAGCAAAACCGAGCAGATAGATAAGTTGAAGGCCTGCCGTTAAGGCAATAAGCATCGCAGCGACGGCAGCCTCATTTTGCCCAAACCCAGGCAATGTCAACGCAACACCGATAAAGACCAAGTCACCGCCAATCGGAGATTTCTTGGCTACGAAATAGACCACGAGAAACAAGAACCAAACCGCAAGCGATGTACCCGGTAAAGCCAAACTCCATTGCGCGACGAGAATGCCGCCCGCGAGAATGGATCTCGTCAGATAGATCAGAGCGGTTTTTCCGGCGACCGTCAGATCAAGGCGCGTGAGCTTTCGAAAGAAGACAACGCCGCCCAAACATACGCTCAATGTTCCCGCAATCGCAATAAAGGCGAAAACGGGCGACACTTGAATGACCTTCAGCATCGCTTCGGAATTGCCCAAAGTTATGGCGAGCAACACCAAGAGGACAACCCATAGGTTCGCGGCATAGGTTCTGAGAAGCGTCAGGTTTTTTACAACGATGGTTGCGCTCTGCCAGTCCAATCCGTCTAACTTTTGAATTTGGGTGATGAAATAACCTTCGCCCGCATAATTCATAATGCCCTTATTCATCACATGTTTGCGAACGAATACTCGCCAAGATGGAGTCGTTCTTGTCTGTGCCACGCCCTTAAAAACCAGTCTTTCGGACAAAACAGGCAGCAATACAAAGGCAATGGACAGAGCATAAAACAGCGGCGAATTGGGCAGTGCCTCAAATACACGACCCATGCCAATCACCGAAACCCTATGCGTTAAATAGGCAAGAATTGCGAAGAGAGCTAACCCACGCAGGGCAGGCTTTAAAATTCTCAACGTCGCTTTGGTTGAACTTTTCATGTTCATTCAGTCCTCAACTCGGTCAATTCGGACCCCATATTAAACCATTCGGTCTATAACATGATAATCACATTACCTTGAGGTCTTTGTGAGGAAAGGAGGCTTACGAATTGGCTCAAGTCACATGGAACGATAATTTCCCACTGATGGCACCTGCGGACAGAGCGCACCAAGGATAAACTCTGGGCCTAAGCGATCTGCTGCGTGTGAAACACACGCTCCTTATCGTATCTGGCTCGTATAAAGCGGCCGCCATCGAGCCGTTAGTAAAACGAAGCTCCGTCATAGACACACCAACTTGCACGTTATGGGACAGTCCCGATTTCGGCGTCATCATAGACAGTCAAGCCGCAGGATCGATGTCCGACATCATTGGGTGGTAATGAAGGCAAAGACAGCCCTTTCAAAACTCCATCCGCGCTTAAGAAAATGCGCATCCCTTCATTTTCAGCGACTTACACCAAATTTCAACAACACGATCCTCAACCTCAAAACCTGAGATATGTTTTTCTAGTTCTTTCGGACACGGGACAGGCGGGACCTCGCTTGCTGGTTCGGAGGACGGTGGGTCTAAGCGTTTTGGTGTGAGAACCGAAGAGGTGCCGGGACTTTAGGAGTGAGAGCTGGTGCATTTTTTGTTTACAAACATCGCACGACCTGGGGCCCGAGTTGCCTCAACGGGTAGGACAAACAGGCCGCTTTTTCAAAAAACTGCTGCTGCGTGGCCGAGCAATTAAGTGTAAGCTTAAATGCGGGGGTGGAAGGGGCTTATGGCCCAATCCACTTGGTCTTTGCGTAAAACAACTTTTCTATCTTGGTATTCCATCGCGGAAACCAACCACGCGGACAGTCCCGCTTAAATAAGACAATCAAAGCTACGACCAGGATGGACAGCGGGTGATTTCGTTTGCGTAAAGCCCAATATCTTTTCCTCCCCGCGCAGGCGAGGATCAGTTTGAGGTCGATAACGTTAATCTACTCACTTGGGAGTCAGTCGAAAGCGCAACACATTCATCCCGGCCTACGCGGGGATGAAAAGAAGTGGTTAAAGGCAGCTTTACTTAGACTGCGCATTCCT
>CALHXF010000033.1 GCA_938040095.1 uncultured Caulobacterales bacterium | reverse complement strand
TGTTGTGACAGTGGGTAGTTTTCGCGCAGGATTCAAACATAACATCATCCCAGATGAGGCGAAGTTGCAGATCACGGTTCGGTCCTATGATGACGGCGTCCGCAAAACGCTTTTGGATGGCATCGAACGTATCGCGATTGCCCAAGCGATGTCTGCGGGACTGCCAGAGGATTTGATGCCGGAAATTAAAATGGAGAGTGATTACACGCCATCCACCTATAATGACCCTGAAATGACGGAACGTGTTATGGGCGCAATTGGAAAGTCCATCGGTGAAGATAAAGTTATGACGCAACCGCCGAGCATGGGCGGCGAAGATTTCTCGCAATTTCATCGTTATGACAAAGATATCAAGACGGTGATTTTCTGGACGGGTGGGGCGAATGCCAAAGCGTTTCAAGCGGGACTAGACGGGAAAGGCGATATGCCATCTGGCAATCATTCGCCATTCTTCGCGCCAGAGCCTGAGCCTGCATTGAAGCTAGGCGTTCAAGCGATGACCGCTGGCACGATTGAGCTGTTTCAAGAGTAGAACGTTTAGACTGACTTAGTTTCGGACGCGGTCTTTCCGCGTTCGAAACGACTGCGCACCAGCCACCAAATTACAACAGCACCTAGCATTTTGCCAATGATGCTCATTGTAATGTTGGGCGCCGTTAGCTGTGTGAATTCACTTATACCCGCTAGGTCTGCGCCATAAAGAAACAGTGTTGTGTCCAACGGTGCGGCAATGGCTGATGACAATAATACTCGCGTCGAGAGACGGTATTTAGTGAACGTAAAGAGTGCCCAGTCCACCAGTTCTGCTATGGCGAAGGCCCCGCCGCTCGCTAGCGCAAGTTCTGGCCCCGCTGCAAATGCGGTCAAGACCAGCGCGATGGCCATCGCAATTAAAACATAATGCCCGACTTCGCGCTGGGCAAAATCTCTCACCACTAGAACTAAACCCGTGACAATTGTGACAGGGTTAAACGCCCATCCTGGCAGGACCTCCCACATAGGTGCCCATGTAAAGGACCAATTGATGAATGGAATCAGCAGAACATAGACGACCGTCATGATGGGGAGACTGAATTTATGCTTGGAGCTTTGGCTTTTTGTCGACATGGGCGCGAGGCTTAGGCTAGGTCTACTGCCATGTCTACGAATCCCAAATTATGTGCCGTCGTTGCGATGGATAAAAACAATGTCATCGGGCGGGAAGGGGATTTGCCGTGGCGATTGCCCTCCGACCTCAAGCATTTTAAGCGCGTGACGTTGGGCAAGCCGTGCCTGATGGGACGTAAGACTTGGGAAAGTTTGCCCTTCCCATTGCCCGGGCGACCAAACCTCGTTTTGACTCGCAACGCAGAATATGTAGCCAAAGGTGCGTCAGTTTTTTTGGACATCAATGATATGATCGGGCAAGGCTATGAGTTGGCGGGAAAAGCAGGCGTCGATGAAATCATGCTGATTGGCGGCGGGCAGCTTTATTCAAAACTATTGCCATATTGTGACAGATTATATGTCACCCAAGTCGAGGCGCAGGTTGAAGGGGACGCGCGATTCCCAGAGATCAACTCTGCGCAATGGCGTCGCTCGTCCCTAGAGGGGCCAATAAAGGGCCCAAAAGACGATTACGCCTTTTCCGTCGCAGTATTTGATCGCGTCCATTAGGTTATACTACGCGTAACAACCTTGAAACCTGCCGTGGCTCACGCCACATGTGAAGAAATGAGTTTTCGGAGAGAACATGTCTGATAATAATAGTCCGTGGGGCCCCAAACCGGGTTCCGGCAATGGTGGTGGAAAAGGAGACGGTAATTCTCCTTGGGGTGGTGGACAACGGCCAAACCGTCCGCAACGTCCTTCACGCGACAATGTGATAGAGGGCTTCAAGTCCCGCACAGGTGGCGGCGGTAATGGCGGTGGCAACAATGGCCAGCTGCCTGAGTTTAATATCCCAAAGTGGGCGTTCCTTTTGGTTCCAGCTTTCTTTTTGGTTTCGACGTCCTTTTTTACGGTTCAGGGTAATGAACAGGCACTCATTCTTCGGTTCGGGGATTATCAGCGTACAGTTGGTTCGGGTCTGCATTTTAAGTTCCCAAACCCGATTGAAAAAAAGACGGTTCAGGATGTGACCAATCAGCGGGAAACGATTGTGGGCATAAACAATAATGCTGAGTCGCTCATGCTCACGGGCGACGAAAATATCGTTGATATCAACTTCGCTGTTCTTTGGAATATTAAGGACCTGAAAAGCTACGTTTTGAAAGTCGATCAGCCTGAAGACCTTGTGAAGTCAGCGGCAGAATCCGTCGTTCGAGAGATTATCGGTAAGAACGAACTGGACTCCATTATCACAACGGGCCGCCAACAATATGGTGGGCAGGTCAGAGAGCGTTTACAAGAATTACTAGACGAGTATGAGTCTGGCGTGAATGTAGAAGGGGTTCAGTTTCAGAAAACCGACCCGCCAGCAGAGGTCGTTGATGATTTCTTGGATGTTGTTAACGCCTCCCAAGAAGCCGAGCGTGCGATCAACGAAGCTCGCGCCTACCGCAATACGAAAGTTCTTGAAGCGGAAGGCGAAGCCGCAAAATTGCTACAGCAAGCCGAAGGTTATCGTGACAGTGTAATCGCAGACGCTGAGGGTGAAGCGCAACGCTTTAAACTCATCTATGGTGAGTATAAATTAGCGCCTAAGGTCACACGTCAACGGATGTATCTCGAAACCCTCGAGAAAGTTTACGGGGATGCTGAGAAAATTGTCCTCGATGGAGACGCTGGTTCCGGTGTTGTGCCTTACTTGCCACTCGATCAGTTGAATAAGAAAGGGAACTAGCCATGAATCAGAACAAACTAATTCTCCTCGGCGGTGTTGCAGCCGTGATTGCGATCATCGCTAGCCAGTGTTTTTATACTGTCCGTGAGGATGAGCAATCACTCGTCTTGCGCTTCGGTGACCCTATGCGGGTCGAGAATGAATTCGGCGTTGAAGAGGACGCTGGGCTTAAACTAAAAGTTCCATTTATTGAGAACGTTAAGCCTTATGACCGTAAGAACCTCGTGCTTGACCTCACAGCCCAACCTATTTTGGCTTCAGATCAAGAACGTTTGTTAGTGGATGCTTTTATCCGTTACCGAATTACAGATGTTCGCGCTTTCTATAAAGCCTTTGAAACTCGCCGACGCGCAGAGAGCCAATTAAGTGGTGTACTGGACTCGTTGATCAGAGACGTATTGGGTTCTGTTGAATCACAAGAGATTATTTCTGGACAACGCGTGGACCTAATGAATGCGATTGAAACCCGAGCAAATGCTAGGGCCATTGAAGGTGAATTCGGCCTGGTTATTGAAGATGTTCGCATCAAGCGCGCTGACCTACCGCAAGAAAACGCGGACCGTGTGTTTGATCGCATGGCCGCAGATCGTCAGGA
>CALHXF010000032.1 GCA_938040095.1 uncultured Caulobacterales bacterium | reverse complement strand
ATCGGCAGCTCCCCCTTGAAACAGAGGCGATGGGCTGCGAGTGGTCCACCCTGCCCGTTAGTATTTCGACCGTTCCCCATTCGGGCGGTTGGCATCTTCTAATATACGGCGTTTGATTTGCGCGAGGGTAAAACCAAGGGTGCGCTTGCGAAACAGGACAGGATCAACCGCCGCCAATTCATATCGATAAGGCGCTTCATATTTGCGCATCATATCTTTGTGCATCGAACGGATCATCAACATATGCCCGCCGCGGACAAGTACGAAATAAAAGGCAAAGAACCCAACAATCGTCGCGTTATGGTCGCGAAACCGTGGCGCGTCGGAGATCGCCGAGAACGCATATAGAAGCGCAATCAATACCATCATCGTAGGCAGCGCAATCCGTTGCAGCCAAATGCGCAAGCAAAGATGGTTTCTGACAAGAGTTTCAGGTGTCATAAGCTCTCATAGGACTGTATATCCACGAAGTGTATGGGGCAATTTGGCTTGACGCTTGGGGCGTGGCCTGAAAAGAGCCGCGACACATCAAGATATAGATTTTGCCTAAAATTCAGGAGGCTCTCATGGGTTTCAAATGCGGTATCGTTGGTCTGCCAAATGTCGGCAAGTCCACACTCTTCAATGCGCTGACCAAAACAGCCAATGCACAAGCGGCCAATTATCCGTTCTGTACCATTGAACCCAATGTGGGCGATGTCGCTGTGCCAGAAGCACGTTTGGACATCATTGCGAAGATCGGCGGTTCGGCCTCCATCATCCCTGCGCGTATGAATTTCGTTGATATTGCGGGCCTCGTGAAGGGTGCGTCCCAAGGCGAAGGCATGGGCAACCAGTTCCTCGCCAACATTCGCGAAACAGATGCGATCGTCTACGTTCTGCGCTGTTTCGAAGATGACGACATCACCCATGTCGAAGGTCGCATCGATCCAATGTCGGATTATGAAACAATCGAAACAGAGTTGATGCTCGCCGATCTCGAAAGCCTCGAGAAGCGCAAGCCGGGGCTAGAAAAGAAGATCAAGCAAAACGACAAAGACGCGCTACAAACGATCCGCCTCATTGAAATGGCGATTCCTGTTTTGGAAGACGGCAAACCTGCCCGCACCCTAGAAATCGACGAAGACGACGCAAAAGCGTGGCGGATGCTGCAGTTGCTTACGTCGAAGCCAGTTCTCTATGTCGCCAATGTCGACGAAGATAGCGCCGCCGAAGGTAACGATTTTTCCGCCAAAGTTCTCGCCCATGCCGAATCTGAGGGCGCACAAGCCGTTGTGATTTCCGCACAGATCGAATCTGAAATGGCCGTGCTGGAAGATGAAGAACAAGCCGAGTATTTGGACGCGATTGGCCTCAAAGAGCCAGGTCTCAACCGCCTCATCCGTTCAGGCTTCACCTTGCTGGGTTTGAAAACCTATTTCACAGTTGGCCCAAAAGAAGCCCGCGCTTGGACATTCCAAGACGGCTGGACGGCACCAAAATGTGCGGGCGTTATTCACGGCGATTTCGAAAAAGGCTTCATCCGCGCTGAAACGACAGCCTACCAAGATTATGTCGATAATAATGGCGAAGCGGGCGCAAAAGACGCGGGCAAGGTACGCCAAGAAGGTAAAGAATATATCGTCAAAGACGGCGACATCATGCTCTTCAAATTCAACGTCTAGGGTCAATTACGGCGCCATTTGCGCTTTCTTAATCACACTAACGCAATGCTACTCCCGAATTGTGGAGATAGCCCATGCGCCAGTTTATTGTATCATTGACCCTAGCAGCGGCCACGGCCCTGATCGGCACAACCGCTTATGCGGATGTTTCAACTGACCCTGTGAAACTCCTATTGGAAATAAGTGGGTTAGATTTATCAAATGCAACGATCGCGAAGAGACTAACCTCTGATCGACGATTTCGCTCGAACGACCCACGCATGCAGGGGCGCCTGTACCGCTTCGAAGATGGACAGCGCGTCAAACTCTACGGACATAAATTTAAATCTGCCAAGCAAATCGACAAAATCACCGTTATCTACAACGCACAAACCGAAGCGTTCACCGATACAGCGAAATCACTTACCGAAGCTTTTGGCCCACCTAATGAAAAACAGCCTGGCACCCTGACTTGGCGTGTAGAAAATCCGAATAGTCGAGAAACACAAGCCAAGTTTGTTCGCGTCTTGATCAGTCAGAATAAAAGCGGAAAATGGACGATTAGCGCCGATAGAAGACTAGGCAAACGCGGCAATAATGTTCAGCGCGACGCGAAAGCAAAAGCCAAACAACATCAATCTCTTGCCCGTTCAACAACCGCCACATCGACCGAACGTGACTAAAGTGATTAAGGTCTGGTCAATCAAGTCCCTGTAGGATGTCAGGGAAGAACAAATTGGTTCTAAGAAATGTGGGTTCGGGATGACCTCTAACGAGATAGATTTTGACGCACGTCGTTGGACGTTTGCGTCAGCTTGTTTGCGGGCAATCACCGCGGCGGCCCTTCTCTGTGGATTATCCACAATGGCTGCTGCGCAAAGCTTTAGCACTGTTACATCAGGTGAGCAAATCGGCCCCAATGCAACCTGCGGCACAGCCGACGAACTCAACTACCCAATCGTGGTCACAGGCTTAACGAGCTTTGAAGAGTTAAAGTTCGGTTTCCAAGCAACAACCACCTACCGCGGGGATTTGCGTGTCCGCCTAAGTTCCCCTGCGGGGACTACAACTGAATTGATTACAAGTAATGGTGGCGAAGGAAATGCAAATTTAAACGTCGAAATTGACGATGGTGCGACTGACGAAATCTACACGGGCGATCACACTGATCCAGATGGTAGCATAGCGCCACCCTATGAGAATCTCGTACGTACCAATAACCCACTCGCAGGTGGATTGGGTAATTTTGACGGAGAAGACCCATCGGGCACTTGGACGGTAAATGTGTGTGATGGCTTCAACGCCGATCAAGGAAACTTTGGGATTGCGACGCTGTTTTTTGCTAATACGTCAGACGCTGATTTATCCCTAAATGTGGATGCTGATACAACGACGCCTGAAACGTCTGACACAGTTATATTGACATATACATTGGTGAACTCTGGTCCTGCGGCAGCAACCAACGTCACAGCGAGTGCGCCTATTCCAGCGGGCCTGACACTCATAACCGAAGTGGGCGCGGGGATGTATAACACCGTGTCTGGTGTTTGGACCTTACCAACCTCTTTAGCTAGCGGATCAATATCGACACTCACGCTTACAACAACAGCGGCCTCTATCGGTGCCGCAAATGTTGTCACAGAAATCACTGCGTCGGATCAAACTGATAGTGACTCCACGCCAAACAATGGAGTCTCTATTGAAGATGACTACAGCACAGTAACCATCAACGTGCAGCCGTCTTCAATCCCCCCAACTCTAAGCTGTCCTGCGATCGATCAGTTCGAACTCGTGTTCGGCGCGCCGGGCACAACAAACGGATGGACCTCGGGCGATACCACCCGAACTTTCACGGCATTTGATCCCGTTAATTCAACGAACATTGACTTAGACTTTGAGCTTAAAGGTGACACGACGGGATATCTTGGCGCTATTGGCGGGACGGACACGCCAGTTAGCCAGACTGACTATAATGGTGGCTTCACAGGCGAGCACAGTATCGGGATCGCGGCTGACTTCGACTCGCCGTCTAAATTCGTAACCATGGGAATGGACATTGGTACGCCGGGCGTCGGTATTGGAGCCTTCCAATTCATCATTTTTGATGTTGATTTAGGGGGATGGGTGGATCGTTTGCAATTCCGCGGCTTCCTCAGCACCATTCCAGTCACCCCACTTATCACGCCAAGCACCCAGAATTTCGTGTCCGGTAATGAAGCTATTGGTCAAGGCGGCAACGCGGCACAAACGTCTAGCGCGGGCAATGTGATCGTGACGTTCAATCAACCTGTTGATCGCGTCGAGTGGGATTACGGAAATGATATTAGTGTCGGACCGGATCCCGCGTTCCAGATCATCGCGATGCATACGATAACAATGTGTGGTAGACGACAGGCTGATATCAATGCCGTCAAAACCGTTGAGGTCTATGATCCAAGTGCATTAGGGCTCTACATGACCCCTGGGAACGAAGTGCTTTACAAAATCGTCGTCACCAATTCGGCAACTGCAACGGCCGCCGCAGAAGACGTCGACATAAGCGATACGCTCCCAACGAATTTAAAATTCATCTCTGCAACGACAACTGGATTTACAGGTGGCGCCTTTGGGTCACCGGCCCTTCCCGCGTCAAACCAAGACTGCGCCGTAACAGCCTGCGTTATTCGATATTCTGGCGGTGACGTGCCAATAGATACGACGGCGGAAATTCAAGTTCGAGCACTGATAAAATAACAAACTGCGCTGTGCCGCTGGTCCGCACTTTCCAAGTTACGCAAGCCTTTATCATCACTGATGAGGGTCTTGGCTTTCAGGCTGATCATACGTGGAGAGGTGATATATAGTTGAGTTTGACTTAACCCTCAGGCACGACTGTTCAGTTGCTCGCTTCCTATGCAAATGCCGACGGCATTATTGATAATTATAATGCCATATTAGACGGCGCCGCTGCCGATCTGGTAAATACAGGATCACACACGACACCCGATGGCACCGTCGCGCCGTCGCGCCGTCGTTCGAAAATACAGTACGCCCAAACAACCGTCTCTCTACTTTTAACGGCCAAGCCGCGCAGGGCGATTGAGTCTTAGAAATATGTGATGTTTTCTCGCCTGCAGACGATATTGCCATTTCAGATGTTCTGCCAGATAAACTCACTTTCCTGTCCGCGTCGACAACAGGCTTCACAGGCGGCAGCCTATCCAACCCAACACCGAATACGAGCTGCATGGGCGGGAACTGTACGGTCAGCCTAACAAGCGCCAGTCTCGCCCAAAATTCAACAGGCGAGGTTTTGGTTCGTGTTAGAATTCAGTGATCGAAATTAACAACGCCCGAAACCAATTCACTTAGGTGTTCACAGCGTCTGTTTCAGGCAGAATATGCGTTTCCGTAAAGGCTAAGGCTTCCCACTCCAAATAGTGGGGATCGCTCATGAGTTCTGAAATGTAGACATCCGACCGCGTTGTCCGCGGCAATCCATAGCTTTCAAACCGCGTTGCGACAGGCAGATAAAACGCGTCGGCTATTGTCCACTCATTAAAAAGGTAAGGACCATCATGACGTCCTAATAAGTCATCCCACATGTCAGAAACCTCTGCCGCTTCGACAAGGCAATCTGCAGGCATTACACCTTGGGTCCGGCGACGGAGATTCATTGGGGCTTCGCGGCGAATGGCTTCAAACCCCGTGTGCATCTTCGTCACGATGGCCTTAGCCTCAGCCCATAACGCTTCGTCCTTCGGCCAGAGATTTGGTACGGCTTTCGCGCAAAATTCTGCAATCGCCAGACTGTCAGGGATCATGTCACCATTGACATCTAAGACAGGAACTGTCCCTGCATCGCTGACTTTCAGAAGCGCGTCCTTATATCCTGGGACGTCCAAATCAATCATCACGGATTGAAACGGTAACTCCGTCTTCCGCAGGACTTGCCACGCGCGCAGCGACCATGATGAGTAATTATAATTACCGATATAAAGCGTTAGATTTGACATTAGTAACCCATAAATTTCAATGCAGCGAGAAGCTGCGGTTTTTCAGTTGAGAAGCCCGACCGCACCCAAAGGGCTTCCAACGCCTTCAAGGCTTTGCCCATAGCAGGGCCTTTCGGAACGCCCGTCTCTGCCAAATCTTTACCCGAAATTGGAAAAACGGGTGGCTGCCATCCCATCGCCAAATCGGCCAAAACCATCCAGCGCGAAGACTGAATTGGATCAGTTTCCCCGGCGGCACGTAAACGGGCACGGTCCAAAATGACCTGCTTGCCTGACCGATATATCGCTGCCAAACGCTCACGTTCTGGCATATCCGTAGCGAGTTGCGCATCATCATCGGCCCATCCACGAAGACGCGAAGTCTCAGTCTTACTCATCTTAAGGCGTTTGGTGAGCAACGCCATTTGAAGTGGTTCACGCGGGCTCATCGCCATTAGTCGTAAAAGCGGATCTGGATTGAAACCTTCGCGGGCTTCCAGTTTCACAACAGCCTCAAGCCCGTCAACATTATTGGCTTCTGGCAAAATTGTCTCCAAAACCCCATTAGTCAACATGATGTAACACGCACGTCTTGGGTTAGGTGCCGAAAGGAGTTTTTTCACCTCCATCCAAACCCGTTCAGAGGAGAGTTTCCGCAAACCCGCCTGATGTTCGCGACAAGCTTTTAACGACGCCGCGTCAACCTTCTCTTGTCCCCCATACCATGCCAAAAATCGGAAGAAGCGGAGGATGCGCAAATAGTCTTCTTGGACACGCTGTTCTGCGTCTCCTACAAATCGGAATTTTCTTGATGCGATGTCATCCAGCCCCTGCCCTGTCGGATCAAAAACAACGCCATCCCAATCCGCATATAGCGCGTTAATCGTGAGGTCGCGACGCTGCGCATCTTCGGCCCAATCCGTCGTATAAGATACTGTCGCCCGTCGCCCATCCGTTTCCACGTCTCGCCGTAAACTCGTCACTTCGTAAGGCTGCCCATCAATCACAGCCGTGACGGTGCCATGTTCAATACCTGTCGGAATATTTCGAATACCCGCAGCATTCAACGCTGCGACGACGGCTTTTGGTTCAAGCTGGCAGGCCAAATCTGTGTCGGCGACAGGTTCGCCCCATAACGCATTGCGCACGCAACCTCCGACAAAGCGCAAGCTATCTTTAGGTAAGGCGTCAAAAAGCGCCGTTACCGCAGTATCGCGCATCCAAGGAAATTGTGTTGGGTTAAGGGTCATGTTTGCGTCTTATCCTAAAGACCTAAAGCGTCCATCGTCTTACGCCCAGTATTCCAATATTTTTTAGGGAAATCAGGGAGATCTAGGCCGCGCTTATTCCCCTGAAGGGTCAACCAGTTCCTGCCATTAGTAATGTTTGGCGGGAGGTCATGATAGAGCGCTGTCGACAGCGCATCTTTTGCATCCATGAAATACCATCCATCTCCTTTGAGCGCCAAAAGGACATCTTTTAAAAAATGTCCATTCAATACGTTATGATGGACAAGTGTGAGATGCGGCAGAGAAACATACCCCTGCATTTTTGAGATATTCTCCCAATAATTGGCGAGGGTCACACACATCTCAACATAGTAGTCACGATAGGGCGCAAGGTCAGTATTTGGGTCATCTCTCAACCTCGCCTCCAACCGACTGGTCGTATACCAGTCTATTGTTCCTATTGTGACGGGCGCATTGATTAAGCCCATGCTCTCCAAACCTTCGAACAAGGCAACCTGTTGAGCCCGATCTTTACCGTCATCTAAAAAGGGAAACCTAAAATAGGCGTTGGTGCCCGGAACGCCGCTTAAAAAGTCTTGGTTACGCGCGATATCTGCGAGAAAAACCTCGGTAGAGGTCTCATTCGCATGAGCATGTGTCCAAGTGTGATTACTGATTTCATGACCGCGGGCAATCCACGACTCGACGACCTTTTGGCCAGCATCACTCTTTACAAAACTCCCAGTTACAAAACCTGCAGCTTTGTGCCCAACTTCATCAAATGCGTTGAGTATGTTCGCATTTCGATCTTCGAGACTTAAACCCACATCGAAACTTTGGGTAAAATCATCCATCGTGATCGCCATAATTTTGGCATCAGGCGGAATATTGGGAACGGCGCGACTGCAAGCGGCTAAAGCTGCGGCGGAAAGTAAAAAACTACGGCGGTCTATCATGCTGTGTCCTCTTCGAATCCACGTTGCCAGAGACGATATAACGTCATCGCCGTCATACCCCAAATATTCCGATGCGTCCCGTCAGGCTCATCATATGGCATATCGAAAAGGACATGTGTATCGCCATCAAAGAAGACCTCTCTGCGGATATGGTTCGAGGTACTCATTAAAAACGAAAGTGGGACTTCGAAGACGCTTTCGACTTCACGCGGGTCAGGTGTAATTATGGCCTTTGAGTCAATGATGCCGACAAAGGGTGTGATGCGATACTGGCTCACGGCATCGAAACTCGGTAACCGACCTAGTAATTCGATATCACCGGCCCCAACGCCGATTTCTTCTTCCGTCTCCCGAAGGGCTGTTTGAGCTATCGTCTCGCTGGCTTCCGCTTTCCCTCCGGGAAAAGCAATTTGTCCCGGATGAGAAGGCATCGTCTCTGGACGTTGCGTCAAAACAATATGCCATTCAGAACGCATCACGAGCGGACACAACACGGCGGCAACGCGTTGTCCGTCGCGTTTAACCTCATGCGTACCATCCGTAATAGAGAGCGGCAGCAGCGCACGGCGGACGCTGGCTAAATCGGAATCAAACGTCATGAGAGCCTGCTGGCCCAAGTGGGAAGAAGGTTCCAGCTGCCCAAACCCCCAATTGTGGCCCGTCTTCAGTTTCGCGTTCGACGGCTAAATTCACAAGCTCATAAAACACAGGACGGGACAACGCCGCTTCCAATCGCCCCCAAATGGTCACGTAAGGATCAGGCTCAGATGTAACGGGATCGGTTTCGACTCGAATCGGTGTGTGTTCTCCCGCTTCAACAACATCTCCTAAGTTCGTTGTGAAAAACAATCGTTGCGCCTCACCCTCACCTTTGGCGTCCACACGCACAGCAATGAAATGCGCACGTTCAACCGTAATCAGTAGCTTTTCAACGGGCGTGACGAGATATGTCTTCCCGTCTTCATCTTTACGCAGGACCGAGGCAAAGAGCTCCACCATGCCTTTGCGCGTGATTTGAGAGCCTTCATGCCACCAAGACCCATCGCGTTTAATAACAATGTCGATCTCACCGCAATAATCAGGATTCCAGCGCTCAACGGGGCGACGGTCGTCAGAGGTGTCACCCAGAGCCTCCATCAAATCTTTGAGAGAAAACTGCGACTTACCGCCATTTAAGGTGTTTAAGGTGGACAATGGTTTTATCAGCTTTCATGCGGGGTATTAAATGAGTCCCGAACACTATTCACAGGCCACCAATTCGATGCAAGACATTACCGCCAAAATTGAAAATGCCGCAGGCGCAGCCAGCGACCGCCTTCGTTCAGCGCGAACCAACATCGGCTCCGTCGTTTACGGACAGGACCAAGTCGTTGAATTGGCGATCACAGCCATCCTTTCTGGCGGTCATGCCCTCCTCGTCGGTGTACCTGGTCTCGCGAAAACGCTTTTGGTTGAAACGCTCGGTACGGTTCTTGGACTAGATGATAAACGCGTTCAATTCACACCCGACCTCATGCCAGGTGATATTTTAGGCTCAGAAGTCCTGGAAGAGACGGCCAAAGGCAAACGCGAGTTTCGTTTCATTCCCGGTCCTGTGTTCACGCAGCTCTTGATGGCCGATGAAATCAACCGCGCCAGCCCACGTACACAATCCGCTCTCCTCCAAGCTATGCAGGAAAAAATAGTCACTGTTGCGGGTGTGCATCACGCACTGCCGAAGCCGTTTCATGTTCTCGCGACCCAAAACCCGATTGAGCAAGAAGGTACTTATCCCTTGCCAGAGGCTCAGCTCGATCGCTTCTTACTTCGGATCGACGTCGATTTCCCAACGCTCGCCACAGAGCGAGACATTCTTGTCCGCACGACAGGCGCAAATGATGCGAAAGCGAAAAAGGCGATCACGCCGAAACAGCTTTTGGACATGCAAGCCCTCGTTCGGCAACTCCCTGTCGGTGAGAATGTGCTCGACGCCATTCTGACTCTCGTTCGAAATGCCCGTCCCGCGCAAAGCGAAATCGAGAGTATTCGGGATCAAGTCAGTTGGGGCCCTGGCCCACGCGCAGGGCAAGCACTTATGCTAGCGACCCGTGCAAAAGCGTTGATCGATGGACGTTTATCACCCTCAATCGACGACGTTCTCGAATTGGCTCAACCTGTTCTGAAACATCGTATGGCGCTGAACTTTGCCGCCCGTGCCGATGGGCAAACGGTCGAAAGCGTCATTGAAACGTTGAAAGATCGCATCCGTTAAAATGGCGCGCCTCGCCCGACACCGCGATATTCGCACACGGGCCCTGTCACTTTCGCAGGGTTACCCAGCATTGCTGGCAGAAGCTGAACGCGTTGCGGCGGTTGTAGCATCAGGCGTGCATGGTCGACGACGCGCGGGACAAGGCGAGACATTCTGGCAATATCGAAATTATCAAACGACAGACGCCGCTAGTCAAATTGACTGGCGTAGGTCTGCTCGTGGTGATCAAATTTTTGTCCGTGACAATGAATGGGAAGCCGCAAACACAGTTTACCTTTGGCCCGACACCCGCGCGGGTATGGAGTGGAGTAGCGACAAAGCTCTCCTCACAAAAGCTGATCGCGGACGGGTTCTCAGTCTAGCCGTCGCAAATTTACTTATGAAAGCAGGTGAACGTTGCGCTCTCATCGGTCTCCAAGATCGCGCACGATCAGGTCGCGTTGGATATGAACGCCTGGCCGAAGCCATGATGCGCGATCAAACCGATGAACGTGCGTTAGATGCAGATGTTGCAGCTCACTCTCGATTTGTCATTGCGTCCGATTTCCTCGACCCAATCGAAGACTGGCGAACCCGGTTGTCGCGATTATCAGGCCGACCTGCCACAGGCATATTACTTCAAATTATCGACCCTGCGGAAGAAGCATTTCCCTATAAAGGCCGCCTCAACATGAGCGCTCCAGGCAGCGGACGGCGGTTCCTATTGGGACGTGCGGAAACCGCCCGCGAAGAATACCAAAAACGCCTCGCCGATCACAATACGCAAATCGCCAATACAGCGGCACGTTTGGGATGGTCCCTCATTCGACACCGAACAGATGAGCCCGCCACGACAGCCCTTAATGCGCTCTACCAAAGCTTGAGCGGTCAAACATGAGTTTCGCAGGCTTAACATTTCTAGCCCCCATCGTTTTGCTCGGGCTACTTTCGCTTCCAATTGTCTGGTGGGTTCTGCGGATTAGTCCCCCACGCGCCCGCGAACAAATTTTTCCACCTTTACGGATTCTCGAAGGCGTTACAGCAGAAGAAGAAACGCCTGCTGGGACACCGCTTTGGCTATTACTGTTTCGTTTGTTAATGGTAGCGTTAGTTGCGGCTGCCTTGGCTCAACCCATTTTGAAATCTTCACAAAATCAAACGCAAAAACGTGCTGCCATTTTCATTGATCAGAGTGTCTTCTCCGCACAGGTTTGGGATGAAATGATTGATGAATCTGAACTGATTGTTCGCACGGCGCAACGCAATAATATGGAAGTTAGCCTCATCCCAAGTCAAACTGAATCACTGGGTTTTCGGCCAGCCAGAGAAGCCCTTGAAACCCTCAAAATACTGCAGCCTGTGAATTATGCTGAGACGCCCTTAACTGTTGATCCTGCAGTTTACGAACACGCAGACTCATATATCATGTCGTCTGGTCTCGCGGTTTCTGATGCGTTTAGTTACCCAAAAGACGCCGTGTTCTTTACGCCTGATGTGCAAGCCACTTTGTTGCCTGCTGACATTCGTGAAACCGCTCAAGGCTTTGACAGCGATTGGTATCGCCCCTCCAAGACTGCGCCTCTAACGCACACCATTGAGGCTTTGGGCTCGGGCGGCAGTGTGATTGCCTCTGAAACACTGCAGTTTTCAGCAGGTGCTGACCTCGCAACTGTCAGCTTTTCCCTTCCTGCTCAGCTACGATCTAAAGTCGCCAGACTACGCGTTTCAGGTGTGCGTTCCGCCGCATCCCTTAAACTCTTGGATGATAGTTTTGGGCGGCCACTCGTTGGTGTTCTTCGCGCTAATGCGGATACATCCAGCCCGTTGCTGACGGAACCCTTCTACGCCAAACAAGCCTTACTCCCCTTCGCGGATGTATTTGAAGGTGATCAAGATACGCTATTGAGTCTTCAACCCTCGATCCTCGTGATGCCCGACAGCCAACGCAACGATAATGAGGCTGTTCGGAAATTCGTGGAAGACGGAGGCATTCTCATTCGCTTCGCTGGACCACGTCTAGCCAAACGTCAAGATGACCTTCTCCCTGTTAAATTGCGTGGCGGAGATCGCGCAATTGGTGGCGCATTAGCATGGGAATCGCCACAAAAATTAGCGGGTTTTGCATCAGACTCCCCTTTTGCAGGTTTGGCTATTCCAGATGATGTCACCGTCTCCAAACAAGTTATGGCGGAACCGGGTATTGAAACCGATGTCCGCACATGGGCGCGATTAGAAGATGGCAGTCCCATCGTCACAAGCGCACCCTTGGGCCAAGGTCGCATTATCCTCTTCCATGTCACGGCAGGGCCAAGTTGGTCTAACCTTGCGATTTCAGGGCTTTATGTTGAAATGCTGCAACGGCTTCTTCCCCTCGCAAAAGGACGCGTCATGGAAGCTTCAGTGTCCGTCGCCGATTGGACATTAGATCGAGAACTTGATGCCTTTGGACGTTTGCAGTCCCCGCCACCAGGGTTGCTCGCCGTCGAAAGTGGCGTATTTGATATAGCGACAGCCTCAGCTGAAACACCGCCTGGTACCTATCGGCAAGGCACCCGAACACGGGCGCTACCCGTTATTCGCGACGCAACAGTTGTGACCGACATATACCTACCGAATGGAACGCGAATACAGGCCTACGGGGAAACCTCTGACACATCATTGATGGGACGACTTCTTGGCTTCGCTCTCTTGGCGCTTGCACTTGACGCGCTCTTTGCACTCATTGCCTCAGGACGTCTGAACTACCTGCGCCCAGCGCGGGGCTTGGCAGCGGTTCTAATCATCGGCATATTTACGTCACCCGATGTTCTCGCCCAAGAGGATACACGTATCATGGAAGCCGCGACAGGCCTCCACCTTGCCTATATCGAAACAGGTGATGTTCGTAGAGACGATCTTTCTCGCTTAGCTTTGGAAGGCCTAAAAGAACAACTCACAACCCGCACAACGATAGAGCCCGTTGGCGTGCATGGCGTAAGCCCTGACGCTGAAGCGTTAGAAATGTATCCCTTTCTATATTGGCCCATCCGTCGCGATACGGCTGCGCTGACACCAGCCGAACGACTGAAAATAAATGCTTATATGGCGGCAAGTGGAACAGTCATTTTTGACACAGGTGACGAAGGCGAACGTATTTTACGCGCAGGACAACCGCATCCTGGTCTACAACGTGTCACTGAGGGCTTAGACATACCACGCCTCGTTGAAGCCCCCGAGGACCACGTGCTTACGAAATCATTTTACCTCCTCCAAGTGTTCGCAGGACGCTGGGCCAATGGACCTGTTTACGTCCAAGCGGGCGAAGCAGGATCAGGCGGTCGAGATGGCGTTTCTCCGATCATCATCGGATCAAATGATTGGGCGGCGGGTTGGGCCGTCACAAGTGCGGACGGTGCGGCTGTAAATTTAGAGAAAGACATCCCACGTCAACGCGAAATGTCCATACGTTTTGGCGTGAATATCGCGATGTATGCGCTGTCTGGGAATTACAAAGCCGACCAAGTTCATGCGGCCGCCCTCGTTGAACGTTTAGGGAGGGGGAAGTTGCCTCTACCGGGTCAAACGCCCGCTAAACCAGAACCGCAGGAACCAAAGTAATGGAAAACCTGTTCGGAAACCTTGCGCTTGACCCTTTGCTTCCGATGCCTTGGGTTTACGGTCTTGCAATTCTTGTCTTTGTCGCCTCAATCGCGGCGGGTGCTGGACGTTTGCGTAGTCAGTTTACCCGTCTGACAGCAGGTCTTTTTTTGCTCCTCGGTGTGATGAACCCGCAAGTTTTAGAAGAAGACCGTCAAACCTTACCTGACACCGTTATTGTTATTGAAGACAAGAGCGATAGCATGTCCTTTGCTGGTCGTAGCGAAGCCCGCGACGCGATTTCCGCCACTTTAAAATCTAAATTTCGAACAGATGGTCAACTCGACATCATTACAATCTCAGTGCCGCAAAATGATGACGGTACATTGCTTCGCGCGGCGCTCACGGATGCCTTGGCTGCTGCCCCGTCTGAACGTTTGGCAGGTGTTGTGGCGCTCACGGATGGCCGCGTGCATGATATCACCGACGCCGTTTCGACGTATTTGCCTGAAGGCGTTCCCTTTCACAGCCTCATCATCGGCGACCCCAATGCGCGTGATCGCCGTATTCTTGCAACTAAAGCACCCAAATTTGGTGTCGTCGGTGAGCAAGCTGAATTCGAAATTCTCGTCGAGGATTCTGGTTTTGAAGGGCAACGCGCTCGCATTGAATTGAAACTTAACGGCACTGTCAAAGCCCGTTTCCCGATTACAATTGGTCGCCCTCTATCTGTACCGTTAGAAATTGAAAGACGCGGTAGTAATACAGTCGAATTAAGCGTCGAGAGTGCTGAGGGCGAGCTCACCCTGAATAACAATCTCTTTGTCTCGGAAATCCAAGGCGTAAGAGACCGCCTGAGGGTTTTGCTGATTACAGGTGAACCGCATAGTGGCGGACGGGCGTGGCGAAATCTGTTGAAGTCCGATCCTGCATTGGACCTCGTGCAATTCACCATCCTGACAAGCAGTAGTAAATTTCGGAACGCCAGAGAAGAAGAGCTATCGTTGATCCGGTTTCCTACGGATCAACTCTTTGAAGACCGTTTAGATGAATTTGATCTCATCATTTTCGATCAATACGAACGACGCGCTTTTCGGAGCCAAGGTCGGTCCCGGGCGACAATCCCGCCACAGTATTTTCAGAATATTTCACGCTACGTCGAGGATGGTGGCGCGCTGCTCCTTGCGACAGGTCCAGCCTTTGCAAGCCAAGCCAGCCTCTACCGCACCTCTCTGGTGAACGTCCTTCCCTCTCGCCCGACAGGAGAAATTCTAACAGGTGCCTTTCGACCTGAGTTGAACGAAAAAGGTCGCCGCCATCCAATTACCTCAGATTTCGCGGGCACTGAAGACGCCTCATGGGGCCCTTGGTATCGAGCGATCGACAATGATCCTGTTGGCGGAGATGTCCTGATCGATGGTCCTGATGGCGTACCATTATTTATCATTGATAAAGTCCGCGAAGGCCGTGTCGCGATGCTGATGAGTGACCAAGCATGGCTCTGGGCTAAAGGCCATGAAGGCGGCGGACCCTATCGCGAAATGTTCCGACGCACGGCGCATTGGTTGATGGGTGAACCTGAATTAGACGCAGAAACCCTATCTGCTGTAAGGGATGGAGATGAGCTCGTCATCACCCGGCGTTCACTTAACGATGTCAACGCACCCGTTGATATGATCGCCCCAGACGGCAGCCAAAGTCGCATTACCTTAGACAAGGTAGCTCCAGGGCTTTACCGCGCAACAATACCCCTTGCAGGTCAAGGCGCATATCGTCTGGCGAATGATGACGTTTCGACAATTGTCGCCGTCGGCGCACTTAACCCTCGCGAATATGAGAACCTCCTTCCGACCCTTGATGTCTTAGAGCCACTCTCAACAGCGACAGGCGGAACAACATTGTCAGTGGGTTTGGACGCATCAACGCTTCCAGATATCAGGCGTCCGCGACCTGGCAGAGCCACATCGGGTTCAGACTGGATAGGTCTGGTCGCCCATCGAGCCTATACTGTAACCCAAAGCCGCCGCACACCTCTCGCTCCGGGCCTGTTTCTCTTCGGGTTTTTCTTTCTTTTTCTCATATGGGCTTGGCGACGCGAGGGACAGTGAGCCTCTTAATCTTCACGTCTTATTCAGGACCTTTTCGTTATATGCCTACTGGAAAAACACGGGCCTTTTAAAATGCGCAAACTTAAAGTCATCACAGCCGTCACACTTGCGGCTTTTGCGCTCTCTAGCTGCGGCGTTCACAAGGTCGTAACAGTTCCCGTTAAAGGCGCTTACAAAGCCACAAAATTTGTCGGAAAAACGGCTGTTGGCGGAACAAAGATGGTCGGAAAAGGTCTATGGGCAACTGGCAAAGGTGTATATTATATAGGCTCCGTTCCTGTAAAAATCACAGATGCCGCGTTAAACACAACCTCAAAAGTGTTGATGATCACAACGCAAGTCGTCGACCTCTCAGGTAAAGTTGTTACGGTTTCACGTGTTGTAAATGCGGCAAGACTGGACGCTGAATTGGCTGGATTGAAAACCGCAACAAATGTGCTCTCGGTCGTCGTCGACGTCGCCACGTAACTAATGACAGCGTTTACGTTTCCGAATTGTTAGACGTTATTAAAGCGCGAAGCTTTGTCAGATTGACATAATCGTGCTACGCACCTCGTGAAGAGGAGTGACTCATGCGTAAATTACTGATGTGTTTAACGGCAGCTACCCTACTTGCCACGCCCGCTTTTGCCGAGGCGCGCGGGTTTAAATCCGACATAGGAACAATGATATCGGGACCGCTGAAACTGGACATCATTGTGTCAGAAGATCTCGCACATCGCGCAAATAATCTTCCCAAGAAGCTCTCGGCTAGAGGGTCAAGCACACGCCTAAATTCATCATTCGCCAATAATGGGCGTTATGGAGACAAAGCCATCGAATATCTGATCAAAGATATCCAAGATGAATTGGTCCAAGATTTTGGAAAGCAAAATATTGTATTATCCGATGACGCGCCCACACTTTTGCGGGTCACAATCGAAATGGCCAAACCAAACCGGCCGACATTCAATCAATTGAGCCGTGATACCTCTCTCTCGTATAAGAGTTATGGTATCGGCGGGGCAGACATGTCCGTTGAAATCGTTGCCGCGGGCGGAAACACCTTAGGCAGCGCCAGCTACAGGTATTATCCCTCTCTGGATGAGAAAGGGTTCAGTGCCACGGGCACTTGGAGCGATGCGAGCAGGGCTTTCTCTCGTTTCTCGAACCGTCTCAGCAAGAAACTAGCTGCCGCAGGTGCAGGTACCAGCTAAGGTACGCCAATCGATTTATGGGTTTGTACAGACAAACGCCAGATCGGGTTTTCAAGACAATATTGGAAGGCGGCGTCAGAATGCGTCGCCTTTTTTTCTGTTCCAAGATAACTGTCATCACGAGGCTGCAGACAAAAATTAGTGAAATTTAGATGTGTGAAATCAGATGGGATGTTTTCGTCCTGCGGAAAAACAAGTTTCAGCTCATCACCCGATATTTGTACCAGTTCCGCATTTGCCTTGGGCGAGACACAGAGCCAATCGATTCCATTTGGCGCCGCAATCGTGCCATTTGTCTCGACTGCGATCTTAAACCCGCACGCATGGATGGCGTCAATGAGCGGTGTATCAAGTTGCAACAAGGGTTCACCGCCCGTGCAAACTACCCAAGGATCTCCGACCATATCCCCCTGGCCTTGCCAGAGAGAACGCACCTTTTCTGATAATTTGGCGGCGCTATATTTCCCGCCATTCTCGCCGTCTGTTTTAACAAAATCCGTGTCACAGAATTTACAAATGGCGCTCGCCCGGTCCTTTTCCAAACCGCTCCATAGATTGCATCCCGCAAAACGCAGAAAGACAGATACAGTGCCCGCACGGACGCCTTCGCCCTGAACGGTTAGAAAAATTTCTTTCACGGCATAGGTCATGTTGTGACGCCCTCATATTCAGCCCAACCATTCGCGCGTAATTCGCAAGCCGGACAGTCGCCACATCCATAGCCCCAAGCGTGCAGCTCGTTGTGGACGCCTTTATAACACGTATGACTTTTCGTTCGAACAATTTCGACCAAGACTTTACCGCCAAGGCTTTCTGCGAGGTCCCACGCGCCAGCCTTAGACAAATGCATCAAGGGCGTATGCAAGACATATTCCCGATCAAGACCGAGTGAAATCGCTCGCATTTGGGTATCAAGCGTCTCTTTACGGCAATCTGGATAGCCAGAAAAATCAGCCTCACACATACCTGCAACAAGATGTGAAAACCCACGTCGCCAACCTAATGCCGCTGCGTAGTTCAGGAAAATCAAATTTCGACCCGGCACAAATGTCGTCGGTAAACCGTTCTCATGCACACCGATCTCAACTTCACGGGTCAAGGATGTTTCACTAATCTGACCCAAACCTGCCAAATTTATAATATGATCCTCACCGATCCGGTTTGCCCACTCAGGAAAGGCCTCTTGCACCGCTTTGCGCACCTCTAAACGGCACCGCATCTCGATGTCATGACGTTGTCCATAGTCAAAACCAATCGTCTCAACGCGATCAAACCGCTCCAAAGCCCACGCCAAACACGTTGCTGAGTCTTGCCCCCCTGAGAAAAGGAGACCTGCGGTTTGTGAATTCTTTTGCATAGGCGGGCGCATAGCGGATTGTGGTTTCAGCGCCAAGCAGAACGATCACGAAAGAATCAGAACAAGTTTCTAAGTACGGCACGACAATTGCAGTGTGAACCGCATGAAGAATCGTAACAAAGCCCTAACCATGCTCGATGGAAAAAAACGATATATTATGATGGCTGTAGTCTGTGCGGAACTCGCGAGCTTACCCGCAGCGGCCCAAATCGTAAACCGTGTCGTCTTTGAGGTACGTCCTATTGTAACCGCCGTCGAAATTCCAACGGCAGAACCCGGGCTTTCCAGGTTTCTCGTGGCATCCAATTCTGGATTTGGCGTAGAAGTAGAAGGCGTCATTGGAGACGTAGACGTATCCGTTCGCCGCAGCGGTACAATGAACGTAACAACGCGGTTTGGAGATGCTGCACAAATCCCTGGTGACCATTCCACATGTAGTCAGTCAACAGGCCTCGCCTCACCTATCTATATCGCGGATAAAAAAACGGCAGCCCGCGAAGGTACGCCCGTTGAGCAAGCCGTTGTTTTCGAATTTCACTATGCGCCCGACGTCCGCCCCAATTTCGACTTCAAAGCTGGCGTTGACGCTGTTGGGGCACCGAGTTCCTGTTTGGATACAACGAGCTAACCTGCAATTTCTGACAAAAACGCTTCGCCAAAGCGGTCATATTTACTCGGTCCGACACCACTAACCGCTAACATAGTTTCACGGTCTGAGGGTTTTCGAGCAACCATATCTATGAGGGTTGCGTCAGAAAAGACGACAAAGGCGGGCTTCCCGAGCTGACGCGCAAAATCCATGCGTAGGCCCTTTAAGCGAGATAGTAATTCCGTATCGCCAGAGTTCAAATCGACCTTTTGACGATCTGACGCGCGAATGACCTTCTTACCTCCACTACGCTTAACGGCCGGGTCTTTGCACATAAATAGCTCCCCCCCTTCTAGGACGGCGCGCGCTTTCGGAAGGAGTTCTAACCGCCCATAGGCTTCCATATTCACATTCAAATACCGCAAGGCAACGGCTTGCCTTAGCAATCCTTGAAACCACGGTTTCGGTTGTTTGGCTCGTCCAAATGCAGGGAGGTCCTGATGTCCGAATTGTAGAACACGATCGGTTTCATCACCCCGCGCAACAGATATGACATGACCAGCGCCAAAACGTTGCCCTGTTTGTTCAACGGCACCGAACAACGCTTTGGCCGCGTCGGTTGCATCAATTAACACGGGTGGATTTTGGCAGACATCGCAATTCCCGCAAGGGTCTGACGTTTCTCCAAAATAAGTCATCAAAATTTGCCGACGACATTTTGCGGCTTCACAATACCCAAGCAAAGCATCCAGTCTGCGGTGTTCACGCATCTGGTGATCAATGTCGGAACCATCATCGGAAATAAACTGACGCCGCATCCGAATATCATCTAACGCGAAAATCATACCTGTTTCGGACGGCGCACCATCGCGCCCGGCTCGACCAATTTCTTGATAATAAGCTTCCAGAGAACTGGGTAAGTTCAGGTGATAGACAAAACGTACATTTGACTTATCAATGCCCATCCCAAACGCAATCGTCGCGACAATTATAATAGCGGGTTCCGCCAAAAACCGTTCTTGGTTCTCAAACCGTTCCTCAGACGAAAGCCCTGCATGATAAGGCAAAGCATTATAACCTTTATCTCGCAATATTTGGGCGTATTTCTCGGTGTTTTTACGCGACAGGCAATAGACGATGCCGCACTCACCGCGTTGTGTCTCCATCCATTCCAACAGTTGATTTGTGCGGTTAGAGAGTGGCGCAACAGTTAGGTTAAGGTTCGGACGGTCAAAGCCATGCACAATGGTTTTACCTTGGCCGTTGAATAATTGCGCTGCAATGTCCTTCCGGGTCGCCTCATCTGCTGTTGCTGTGAAGGCTGCAATACGGGCATCAGGGAACATGTCTTTCAACTGCCCAAGTTCGCCATACTCCGGGCGAAAAGCAGGCCCCCATTTCGAAACACAATGGGCTTCGTCGACCACAAATAAAGCGGGATTTAGTGCCCGCATCGCTGATAGCATACGCGATTGCATGAGGCGTTCAGGTGAAAGGTAAAGTAGTTTTGCGCGTCCACTCGCAATCTCTTTCCATTGCGCGACATTTTCTTCTCTCGATTGGCCCGAGTGAATTGACGCCACCGCAACACCATTCGCGCGCAGTCCAGCGGCTTGGTTATCCATCAATGCAACGAGCGGGGAAATGACAACAGTTGGCCCTTCAAGCAATTGACTGGGTACCTGATAACAAATCGATTTACCTGCCCCTGTCGGCATCACGGCAAGGACATTTTGGCCTTCCAAAATATAATCGACGATGTCGGCTTGACCGGGCCGAAAGGCGTTATGCCCGAATTGGTTTGAGAGAACGTCTAGAGGTGTAGGCATAAGGGGCGTTTGGCGCGGTTTGACGTGCGGTGCAAGTCACTCTGCACAAGGCACAATCAGTCTTTTACACCTGCCCGACAAAGTGCGATAGCGCGCGTGATATGGCAAACACTTCAACAGACCCTTCCCGCAGTTCAGGCGCAGCTTTCACCGCTAAAGTTGATCAGGACAAAGCAGGACGTAACAAAGCGCGTTCGCTGCGACCTCTCGCGAAACTCTGGCCATTTATCAGCCGTTATCCGGGTCAACTTTTTGCGTTTTTACTTTTTCTGACTTTATCCGCGCTGGGTAGTCTTACAATGCCGTGGATTTTGAAGCTCATCATTGATTGCGGTTTCGGCGATGGTAACGCCGCCATATCCATCTGCGGATATGTCTCTAGCGAGCAAGACGGTTCGCTCAATCGCTATTTTATCTTTGCAGGTGTCTTCGCGATCCTATTCGCCATTACGGGAGCACTTCGGTTCTTTTTCATAACGAATTTAGGGCAACGCGTGATTGCAGACGTACGCAAGGCTGTCTTCGATCAGTTAACGTATTTATCGCCGACTTATTTCGAACGGGTGCGAACGGGCGAGGTTCTTTCGCGACTAACCACTGACACGACTCTTGTAGAAACGGTGATCACGGGATCGGTGAGTTTTGCATTGCGGTCTATCGCTCAAATCATTGGCGCGCTCTTCATGATGTTCTTCCTGTCATGGAAACTCGCCTTGATGGTTTTAGCTATTGCGCCCGCTATGATCCTCCCGCTCGTCCTAACAGGCAAGAAAATCAAGAAACACTCAAGGGAAAGCCAAGATCATTTAGCGGGAGCCTCAGCACGTGCAGGCGAAGCCCTGAGCAGTATCCAGACCGTACAAGCGTATACCCAAGAAGCTTTCGAACGAGATGAATTCGGAACAGAGATAGAATCTAGCTTTGGATCGCAACGTAAACGTATTTTAATTCAATCCGCGCTCACCGCTCTCATGATGGTGATCGCGTTGCTCGGTATTATTGGCATTCTGAATTACGGAGCCTGGCTCGTCTTAAATGGAAAAATAACGGCGGGGGACATTGGTGCATTTGTCCTCTTAGCTGTCTTGGCCATTGCGGGCGCTAGTTCTTTAACAGAGACATTCACAAACTTGCTTCGGGCAGCAGGTGCCGCCGATAGGTTAGTCGAAATTCTTGACGAAAACCCGATTATCACGGCACCACCTAACCCTGTCCTGCGCGAGAGCATTAGCGGCAACTTATCTTTTGATGATGTCAATTTCACCTATCCAACGCGTCCCGACCAACCCGCTTTGACAGCGTTAAACCTAGACATACAATCAGGTGAAACGATTGCCGTCGTTGGCCCCAGTGGCGCTGGTAAGTCGACAATTTTTCAACTTCTTCTGCGTTTCTATGATGTTCAGTCGGGTTCCATTCGTTTGGATGGAACTGACATCAAAGACTTTGCTCCAGAAAATTTGCGTTCTCATATCGCCGTCGTTCAACAAAGCGCGCCCCTCTTCTCAGGCACTGCCTATGAAAACATTTGTTACGGTCGAGCAGGTGCAACGCGGCATGAAGTTATGTCGGCCGCGAAGTCTGCCTATGCGCATGACTTCATCACGGCACTACCCAATGGATATGACACAGACCTTGGTGAACAGGGCACCATGCTTTCGGGAGGACAACGTCAACGGATTGCAATCGCACGCGCTGTATTGAGAAATGCGCCGATCCTTCTTCTCGACGAAGCGACGTCTGCGTTAGATTCAGAGTCAGAACAAGCCGTGCAGAAAGCTTTTGAGATGGCGTCAAAAAATCGGACGACCGTAGTCATTGCTCATCGTCTTTCGACAGTCCTCAAGGCTGATAAAATCGTCGTTTTGGAGGACGGTCAGATTGTCGAAGTAGGTACGCATGCTGAACTCAAAGCCAAAGACGGCCTTTACGCAAGATTGGCAAATATCCAATTTGAGCAAGGCGCAGAATTGTCAACTTAGCGGTTTAAGTCGACGAGATTGCGGTAGCTTGTCTCAAAGAGTCTAGCCTTAAAATCCATGACCTTTAATTTTTGTCCGCGTTCGCGCCAAAAAACTATGTGATGTCATATAAAGGTCGCGTCCGTCCGCCCCACCAAACGTCACATTCGCGATAGAGGCGCCTGTGGAAATCACGCCCAGTTTTTCACCTGAAGGCGACAATAACCAGACACCACCTGGGCCTGTCGCAAAGATGGAACCGTCTTCCGCCATTGCCATACCATCAGGATTTCCTTGCAAGCCAGCAGCTAAGTCCTGAAAAGCCTCAGCAATCACCCGTGAATTGGACACTGTGCCATCGGCGGAAACGTCGTAGGCGGTCCAATTTGCCGTCGCGGGGTCAGAATTAGCTACATAAAGCGTTTTCTCGTCGGGTGATAAGATCACGCCATTTGGTCGAGACAAACTGTCGTCAACGACCGTAAGGCTGCCATCAGGATAGAGCGCGAAGACGGCATTAAAATCGAGTTCTTTGGCCTCGCTGTCGTCTTGCCCCTTCAATCCATATGGTGGGTCAGTGAAGAAAATTATCCCGGAACTGTGTAGCGCTGCATCATTTGGACTATTGAGGCGTTTACCTTCGAACTTATCCGCCAAGAGCGTTCTGTCTTGGCTCATCACGTTCTGCTTCCAAAGCGCTCTATTCCCGTGATCGGGTACAATAATGTGATCTTCATCCAACATGATCAATCCGTTTGCCCCTGCACTGGATGTATATTCAGGCAGCGGAGGCACCGCTCCCGCAGGAGACATATACTCTGTCAGACCTTCTCCGTCTTTATACTTCCAAATCGCATTACCTGGAACATCCGTGAAAAGAACAGCATCAAGTTTTTCGACCCAGACGGGCCCTTCGGACCACCCAAAATTTCCACCAAGAGTTTCGATTTTGGCCGACGCGCTAATGAGGTCAGGACGAGATGTCTCAATTGACCCTACCGTTTCAAATTGAACGTCAAGATTAGGTTCGCCAACGGGCATCGCACCAGAACAAGCGGACAACAAAACAGCCGCAAACGTCAAAGCCTTAGTCAATCTATGCATAGTGACATCCTTTAATGTGGAGCATCGAGAACCATAGCAGCTGCACCATATAATGGCACAAAGTCGGCGCGGATCAGTCGCACGGGTATGTCTTTGACATACCAGCTTCCTGGGCCACGGTTTTTGAAACGTTCTATAAAATCTGACTGAGCAATGAAGGGCGCGATATGGCGAGAGACCCCTCCCCCAATAACAACGCCACCAGATGCACCTTGAGTCACGGCTGCGTTGCCCGCGAACCCACCCAACATTGAGCAAAAATGTGTAACCGTAACTCGGGCGGTTGAAGAACTGTCCAACTCCGCAGCAGAGACGATTTCAGGTGCCGTCAAATCATTTGATGGTGCATCCATAATTGCACAAATGGCGGTATGCAATCGCACGAGCCCCGGCCCAGATATCAATGCCTCGGCAGATACGAATGGCAGGCGCTTGGACCAATATCCCAGCACATCTCGTTCTAATTCATTACCTGGAGCAAAGGCTGTATGACCGCCCTCGGTCGGAATAATGCGCAAGGGACGGCCAGGTAAAATGCAAGATAAGCCCATTCCCGTTCCAGGACCTAAAACCGCAACAGGCTTATTATAATTCACCTTGCCTGGTATCAACACCTCGAAACCGTCATCGGGGATAACAGTCGCTCCATTCGCCATAGCGACAAAATCGTTCAGGACGACAGCCGTTTCTAAGGCAAATGTCCGCCGTAATTCCTCTTCAGACACGATCCAGTTAACATTTGTCATCCGAATTTCGTCATCAAATTTCGGACCTGCAAAAGCAAAGGCGCCACGTTGGGCCCGTATACCGTATTTTTCCAAGTAACTCGCAACAACGTCATTGAAATGCGCATATTCAGCGACGGCATAACGCTCGGAATGATGCAACTCGATGTTTCCTGACGCAGTACGTTGGGCCAATGCCAAACGACAATTCGTACCTCCGACGTCCCCGACCAAGGTCAACTCTTCGGACATATCAACAGATTGTGAAGTTGGCATTTCCATCAAGTGAACCACGGCATATCACCCAATGTAGACGCTCCACTTTCCGCATCGCTCGCATTAGCACGTTGTGCTGCAAACATATTCATACCTAAGGCGGCCAGCTGAGGCTGTGGAGGTTGGTTTGCGGCCTCACGTTCAGATATGTCCTGCCCGACGACCTCAACTGTATTATTAGCAGGATCCAAACGGATAAGATCTCCGGTTTGAACACGTGCAATCGGACCGCCCATGAGGGCCTCTGGATGGAGGTGGATAGCGGCAGGCACTTTGCCCGACGCCCCTGACATTCGGCCATCCGTTACCATCGCAACGCGATAACCTTTGTCCTGTTGGAGACCTAAAATCGGAGTCAATTTATGAAGTTCCGGCATCCCATTTGCCCGAGGACCTTGAAACCGCAAAACAACAACAAAATCTCGTTCCAATTCACCGGCTTTATGCATCGTGATCAATTCATTCTGATCATCAATGACAATAGCAGGCGCTTCCACAAACCAATTTTCAGGCTGGACCGCTGAAATTTTCATGACAGCGCGACCGAGGTTTCCCGTCATCACGGCAAGGCCGCCATCATCGCGAACGGGCGCTTTAACAGTAGTGAGTATTTCAGGATCAAGGCTTTTCGTTGGGCCATCTCTCCAGATTACACTGTCTGCCTCAAGATGCATATTTTTGACAGGCTCTTGCTTATAGGCATGCAACCCATTTCCGCCAGCCACCGTTGTAACATCCCCTTGCAATAAGCCTTCACTCAGGAGCTCACCTATCAAGTAAGCCATACCGCCTGCCGCATGGAAGTGATTTACGTCCATAATACCATTTGGGTATATTTTGCAGATCAATGGCACAGCCGCACTGATCGCAGCATAGTCATCCCAATTGATAAGTATCCCTGCTGAACGTGCGATGGCTGCCATATGGATCGTCAGATTAGTCGACCCCCCGGTTGCCATCAAGCCAACGATACCATTCACAATGCTTTTCTCCGAGATCACCTTACAAGTAGGTGTGAAGGCGGCATCTTTACCCTTAGCCATATTCGTGATTTGTGTCGCACGACGAACAGCTTGGGCCGTTAAGGCATCGCGCAGAGGTGTGTTTGGATGCACAAAACTAGAGCCCGGTAATTGCATCCCCATGACTTCCATGAGCATTTGATTTGTATTGGCTGTCCCATAAAACGTGCAGGTTCCTGGGGCGTGGTAACTCGCGGCTTCAACAGCAAGAAGTTCCGCACGTGTTGCCTCTCCTGCTGCAAACGCCTGCCGCACTCGCGCTTTTTCAGGATTAGGAATGCCCGATGGCATCGGACCTGCTGGCGCGAAAATCTGAGGTATCCACCCAAATCGTAATGCTGCAATCATGAGGCCTGGTACGATTTTATCGCAGACGCCCAAGTGAATTGCCGCATCAAACATATCATGAGACAACGCAATCGCGGCACCCTGCGCAATATTATCGCGAGAAAAAAGCGAGAGTTCCATGCCATCGCGGCCCTGAGTCACCCCATCACACATCGCAGGAACGCCGCCAGCAACTTGCGCCGTAGCGCCATTACGACGCGCCGCATGTCTGATCAATTCTGGGAATTTTTCAAATGGAGCATGCGCAGACAACATATCATTATAAGCCGTTACGATGCCGATATTTGCCCATTTAGCCCCAAGTAATTCCGTTTTTTCTAGTACAGCGCAGCCTGCAGACGCATGAGCAACATTTCCTTCGGAAAGCCGTCTCCTGCGAGGCCCTTCCCGCATCTGCATTTCGCATGCCGCCAAATATCCAGCGCGACTTGTTTTGGAGCGTTCCGTAATACGAGCGGTTATGTCTTTAATGATAGGGTGGGTCATGTTGTGGGACTCGTAAAGACATGAAGTTTCGCACCAGCTTGTAGCAGAGCTTTCACAGGCGCATCATTAACGTATTGTTCAGAAGCCGCATCAAATACAGCGCGTTTTTCTGCGCTTGGAATAAATAAAATGATGGCATGTGCATCAAGAACGGCTTTCAAAGTCAGGGAAATACGTGTCGTATGCTCACCCGCCACGGGGCAACCTGCCGCATCAATTTCACACAGAACATTTTCATTCTTCAAAGACAGCGCTGATTCAAGACCACCTGAATTTGGGAACCAAGACGCCGTATGTCCATCCCCGCCCATTCCCATCACACACACATCAAATGGCTTTTTTATGTTCTCAAACCGTGCTTCTGCGTCGTTCAGTCCATCAGCGACCGTCGAATGAGGCGTTTTCAAGCCAAAGAAAGATGCGCTTTTAGCTTTATTTTGGATGAGGTTTTCGCGGATAAAATCCTCGTTTGATCCCGCCTGCCCTGGGTCCACCCAACGCTCATCAACCAAACTTACTGTTATTTTGGACCAGTCCAAATCAGCCTTTGAGAGTAAGTTATAAACAGGCTTGGGCGAACTCCCCCCACTTACCATCAAACTCGCGCATCCACGGGTTTCCAAGGCTTGCCTCAAAACACCTGCGATAGCATTGGACGCGTCAACAATAGCGTCACCTTGATCTGATATAATCTGACGTGTTTGCATCAACTTTCGGACCAAACATCATCTTGTCTGGCAAGCATGCGTTTGGCTTCTTCTGGACCGTCCGAACCCGCAGGATAGTAAGCCACGCTCTGATCGACCTCATCCCAAGCCTCCAAAATGCCGTCACACCAACGCCATGCAGCTTCAACTTCATCGCGACGCATAAAGAGCGAAAGGCGACCCCGCACAACATCCATGAGCAGCCGTTCATAAGCATCAGGATAGCGCACGGTGAAATTATCGGCATAGGACAGATTCAGAGGTAAGGTTTTCAACCTGAGGCCACCGGCACCTGGTTCTTTAATTTCCATCCAAAGGTTTACAGCTTCATCTGGCTGCAAGCGGATGACAAGCTTATTGGGATTTACTTTAATTCCGGGCCCAAACACAGAATGCGGAACAGGTTTAAATTGAACGACAATCTCAGATCGTCTTGCCTGCATTCGCTTGCCTGTTCTGATATAGATTGGAACGCCAGCCCAACGCCAATTATTCACCTCTGCATTAATCGCGATATATGTTTCAGCCACACTTTCTTCGACGTCAACATCCGTCAAATAATCTGGCACAGCCACGCCATCAACTTTACCTTTGACATATTGGCCGCGAACAGTTTTCTGCTTCACGTTGGAAGCGTCAATGGGGGCTAACGCTCTAAGAACTTTAATTTTCTCAAGCCGTAAATCATCAGCGTCCGTCGATCCAGGAGGCTCCATCATGGTGAGGCAAAGCAACTGCAGGAGATGGTTTTGCACCATATCCCGTAACGCGCCAGATTTGTCATAATAGGCGCCACGTCCACCTGCGCCGATATCTTCGGCAACGGTAATTTCAATATGCTCAATGGAATCTCGATTCCAAAGCGGCTCAAGCAAGACATTGCCAAACCTCAGGACAAGTAAGTTTTGTACAGTTTCTTTGCCTAGAAAATGATCAATTCGGTAAATTCGTTTTTCTGAAAAAACCTGTCCAACAGCTTCATTGATAGCGTCGGCAGATTTAAAATCACGACCTAACGGCTTCTCTAAAACGACGCGACTTTCCTTGTGCGCGAGTCCAGCTTTTTTCAATCCGTTGCAAATGTCTGAAAACAGAGCAGGAGGCATTGCCAAATAGAAGACACGTATAAGCGACTCAGATGCGTCAAGTTTTTCACCTAAACCGCCCCAGTCACTATCTTTCGTGACATCAACAACCGCATAGTCGATGATCTCACAAAAGCTCTGCCATTTCGTTTCGGAGAAACCTTTTTTACCAACAAATTCAAGATATGATTTTCTGATAAGTTTGAGATACTCATCCCGGCTTAAGGACGAACGTGATGCACCTATGATGCGGGATTCTTTTGGAATTTGGCCATCACAAAATCGGTGATAGAGTGACGGAATAAGCTTACGCCTTGCAAGGTCGCCGGTTCCACCGAAAACTACGATTTCAAAAGGTTCAACAGGAACAAAAACAGAGCCTGCTTCAACTGCTCCCCCCCCCTTTGTGGCATCCGTTTCATCAGTTGTATGCGCTGATGTTGTTGTGTGATCGTCAACCATGTTACCTCAATACAGACAATAATAGTCTAAATGCGTGAGCACGAATGTACCTTCACGCTCAAATATGTCCAATAGTGACAGCGCTGTCAAATTCATTCGCCCTATATTTATTCAATAGAGAGCATTTCAAGTCACATGTTCTTTTTTAAAAGGGCAACTGAATCTCGCAACTTAATCTCAAAATCGAGAATTTGACCTATTTCCGCCTTACTTCCCGCTGGCATGATCAATTGCTGAGCCGCGTTATACCCCATTTTATAAATCGGTTGCCTCACTGTCGTCAAAGCAGGCGACAAAATGCGCGCCAGAGGCGTATCATCAAAGCCACAAACAGACAGATCTGCTGGAACAGCCAAACCCATTTGAGAAGCCACCGAAATCACGGCCGCAGCCATGTCGTCATTAGACGCGAATATCGCCGTAGGGCGCTTTTCAACGGGAAGATTCAGAAGTATTTTTGCCTGCTCGGCTCCAGACTCGAAAGAAAAGTCACCATTCACGACAAGCTCTGGTGTCAGATTCAGACCAACGCTTTCAATCGCACGACAGTATCCGTCAAAACGCATATCTGTCGCAGCGTGACCAATATGACCTTTTATAAACCCAATTCGTTGATGACCCTGCCCCAATAAATACTGGGTCATTTGATAGGCTGCCGTATCGTCATCCATACCTACAAATGGCTGCTGGCCTCGATTGGCGGGCGCGACCCGAACGCAATCAATGCGAAGTTCAGCGAGGGTTTGAAGAATTCCTTCACTATCGCAAAGCGGCGGCGTTAAAATAACGCCGTCGACAGGCAATCTTTCGAGAACCGAACGCATGGCGTCCGCTTTTTCATCTCTCGACTTAGCTTTCTCCAAATATAACGGCTCGACGACAAGGTGATACCCCGCCTCTCGACACGCATCGATGGCCCCACGTTGAATATGCGAGATGTAGTTAATTGATGGATTATCGTAAATCAGTGCGATTAAATAGGACTTTGATGTCGCCAATCCACGAGCAGCAAGATTTGGAGAGTATCTGAGTTCCGCCGCAATCGCTTTTACGCGAGCACGCGTCTTGTCCGCGACATTGGGTTCATTATTCAAAACCCGGGATACCGTTTTCATCGAGACGCCAGCTTTTTTGGCGACATCGGTAATTGTAGCTTTCATATCTGAAGGCTCCCCCAGCTCAACGACTCACTCATATTAGAATCGATTATATCTCTCTAAACATGTGATATTTGAATACCATGAAGGGTTTATCAGCTATTCGCAAGGCACCCTTTTGCATCGAAACTTACGTCGTCGTATTTTAAAAAATCGCTTTCTTTCGACGTAAAAAGGCTCGTGACGCAAAGCGCATCACGAGCGATGGACCTTATCAACCCAAAACCATTTAGTCCAAACAGACCGCTTGGCCTTCATTTGCCACCAAGCGGACATCTGAAATACTAAATTTCGCAGGTCCGTCCGTCTCAATCACAATAGGTGCGCGGACATATTCCATTGCGGAGGCATCGCCCATGCAGGAGAGCTTGACTGAGACTTCAGCCCACTCTCCAACCTTAGTATTTTGCAATATATCTGAAAGTTTGTTGTCGACATCGCAAGTTGTCCCACCACAATCTACTCCTAGGCGAACAGCTTTACTTTCGTCTGCAACTTCCGGTCGGACACGTAGATACACAGCCATATCGCCCGTATTTTGACGGCGAAGGTCAATCGGTGTACCTCGAATTTCAAATCGTCCCGGGCCTGTAAACTCAAGAGTTCGGATATTTTCCTGAACACCGTCATCAGCAGAAATAATCTTAACATTACCACCAGGACTATCCGCCTTCGAGGTTTTGACTGTCGTCTTGCCCGAAGCATCACCAATTATCATTTCCCAAGGAAAAACGGCCTTACCCGCTTTAAAGAAATTGCTTTCATTCTTCTGAGATAATTCAATACCCGCATCTTCAGGAAGCTGATCAACGGGTTTTGAATTCGCATAAGACAAGCCATAACCATAAGCGAAAAGCGGATCATATTTTTCGTCATCATAGTTCAGCGGTGTCTGAATAGCCGTGCGCGGCCAAGAGTAAGACAAAGTCCCTTTGAAATCGACAGGCGCACTCGCATCAGTTTGACCGAAAAGAACGTCCATCGCGTAGCCGCCTTCGGAGCCGGGTAACCAAGCCGCAACAAATGCGTTAGATGCGTTTAATTCGCGGTTAATCCACATTGGACGCCCAGAAAGGAATACGGCCACAGTCGGAATGCCGTCGGCCTGGAATTTCTTCAGCAGATCGAGATCACTGTCATTACCTGGCTTATAGGCAAGCGTATCCCGATCACCTTTAAACTCAGCATAAGGGTCTTCGCCAAAGACAACGACAGCAACCGTAGGATTGCCGGTGTAGCTTCCGGTCGCATCTGCCTGAATAACTTTACCTGAACCGTTGGAGAGATGACGTTCAATACCATCTAAAAAAGATGAGCCACCGGGGAAGTCACTATTTTCATTCCCTGTCCCCTGCCAAGATAGAGTCCAACCGCCAGATTGTTTGCCAATATTGTCGACGCCATCACCCGCAACGAGAATAGTTGCATCGTTAGAGAGCGGAAGAACACCGTCATTCTTCAGAAGCACCAAGGATTCGCGTACGGCTTGACGTGCAACGGCTTTAGAAGCGGGATCTTGGAGTAATTCATACTGACCTGCGACGCCACGTGTAGAGGGTTTGCCTGCTTCGAATAAACCTGCCCGCAATTTAACGCGAAGGATACGTCGCACGGCGTCATCTAAACGTTCAAGATCGATTTCGCCGCCTTCAGCCTGTTGCAGCGTCGTATCAAAAAGCCCTCTCCAACTATCGGGAGCCATGAACATATCAAGACCAGCATGAAGGGCTTCAGGGCAATCTGTATTGGTACAACTGTCAAGCTGACCGTGCGCATTCCAGTCACCGACGATAAAGCCGTCAAATCCCATTTGACCTTTGAGCACATCAGTCAACAAGCCTTTGTGGCCTGTGAGTTTTTTACCCTGCCAAGACGAAAAGCTCGCCATCACAGATTGCACGCCAGCTTCTAGCGCTGGCGGATAACCCGCCCCGTGAATATCACGAATTTCTAACTCTGTTTCAATTGAGTCGCCCTGATCCCGCCCTTGGTTGGTACCACCATCGGCCAAGAAGTGTTTAGCTGTCGCAATGACATGATCGCCAGTCAGCCAATCACTCGAACCAACGTCGCCTTGAATACCACGGATAAGTTCGCCCGCGTATGAGGCCGTTACTTCTGGGTTTTCAGAATAGCCTTCATATGTCCGCCCCCAACGATCATCTCGAACAACAGCGAGGGTTGGAGCAAAGGTCCATTCCTGCGCGCCCACTCGGATTTCTTGAGCGGTGACGGCCCCGATTTTCCCCAGAAGAGCTGGATTACGGGTCGCCCCGAGGCCAATATTATGGGGAAATACTGTCGCTCCAGGAACATTGTTATGTCCATGAACCGCATCCGTACCCCAAATCATCGGAATAAATAGATCATCGCCATATGCCTCTTTCGAAGCCTCATAGAATTCGTCTGCAAGCTTAACCCATGCAGATGCAGGAGAACGATTATCACCATTTGGGGCTGAATTACCGCCATTCAAAATGGAGCCCAATGGATAAGTTTTCAAATCTTCTGGTGTAATCGACCCAATGTCAGCCTGGATAATCTGTCCGACTTTTTGGGCCAATGTCATCTGCGCCATAATATTGGTGATGCGAGATTCCATAGCTGCATCCAAACCAACAGGGCTTTCCAATTTTGGCCAAATCGAGGGATCAACAGTGCCTGGCGCTCGAACTTCTTTGTTTTGCGTTTTAGCGTCAGGCTGGTCAGATGAATTTGAGCAGGCACCCAGCAAGGCCGTGACCGCGAGTATTGAAACAGATTTTAGAGCGAGAGTCCGTATCATGGTATATCCCTTGAATTTACAAAAATGGCTCGAAGCCATTATCATGGCAGATCGAATAACTTGTGATGAAAGCAGTTTCAAAAGCTGTGGACTAAGGAAGCCCAGCGAACACTTTCAAATTACATTCGTTGTGAACCGCGCAAAATGAAGCAACGCGATGGAACTCGGTGCATTTCAAGTGCTCTTTGACCTAAAGGGAGACCGAAAACACAAAATTCAAATAAAAAAAACGCACTATAGATCAAATCGACGTGAAAAATCGCGTCGAATAAATGCAGTTCTGTAAAGCGCTTAAAGCCCGAGGAGGACCAAAAGAAGCAAAACGAACGCCAAAAAAAGCTGTTTAGCTATAGTTACCATATGGCCTCTTTAGTATTAAAATTCGTAGTCGACTAGCCCAATTTTGAGAAACTTGAGAAGCTCAAAAAAATCAAAGAAAACCCGTCTCACATTCCGACACACCTTTAAACAAAACGATGTCCAGAATGGTCAGCCCAATTAGGGCTAACCAATTTTCCAGTGGTGAATAAGTTCAGGCTTAACCTGTCATATCCTCAAGCTCTTTGCCCTTCGTTTCCTTCACGAACCAAAGCACGAAGAAGACTGAGATCAGTGCAAATGCAGCATAAATGCTATAGGCGGCTGCAAGGCCAATGCCTGCCAAGAAGATTGGGAAGGTCAATGTAATCGCGAAGTTGGTAAACCATTGCGCAAGACCTGCGATAGCCAAGCCTGAACCGCGAATTTGGTTCGGGAACATTTCGCCCAACATAACCCACATCACAGGACCCCAACTCATGTTGAAACAAACAACGTAAGCGTTTGCGGCGATCAAGGCGACTAAGCCCATTTTACCTGGGAGCTGCAAAGTACCTTCTGCGTTGAGTGTACCTTGTGAGAAAGCAAAAGCCACAAGGACCAAAGAAATGGCCATTCCGACAGAACCCCAAACCAAGAAAGGCTTACGTCCAATGCGATCGATCGTCATCAAAGTCACCATAACAGCAGCAATGGACAAAACGCCAGACATCACATTAATCAGCAACGCATCGCTTTCCGTAAAGCCAACGGCCTGCCAGAGCACAGCACCGTAATAGAATACCACGTTAATACCGACGAGTTGCTGGAACATCGCCAAGCCGATACCGACCCAAACGATCCCGCGAAAAAGAAAGCTCTTATCGCCATCTTTGGACATTACATCCCCAAGGGTAGGTTTGTGGTCGTTTTGAAGTGAGTCCTTGATTTCCTGAACCTTACGAGAGGCTTTTGGATCACCGAACAACTTCAGCAATGTTGCTTTCGCATCGACTTCATCATCCTTAAGCATTGAGAAGCGCGGTGATTTCGGGATGAAAAACAACAGACCCAAGAACAAAAAGGCTGGAATCAATTCCATCCAGAACATCCAGCGCCATGTCTGAAATCCGCCCCAAAATTCTGCGGTCGAACCGCCAGCAAATTTAGCGAGAAAATAATTTGAGATGAAAGCGAGTGTTAACCCAACAACAATCGCAACTTGTTGGATCGACGTCAGGCGCCCGCGTGTTTCCGCTGGCGCAATCTCTGAAATATAGGCTGGAGCCATAACGGACGCCGCGCCAACTGCGAGACCGCCAATGATACGATAAAAGATGAAAGCTCCAGGCGATCCAGCAATGCCCGAACCCCAAGCCGAAATAATGAATAACACAGCCGCGACCATTAGCATCTTGCGACGTCCAAATGTATCAGCTAGCCAACCGGCAAAGAACGCGCCAAAAGCTGAACCGAGAAGCATGGAAGAAACAGAGAAGCCCGTCCCGACACTATCAGAGTTAAACGCTTGTTGAAGTCCATCAACAGTTCCGTTGACAACGGCGGAGTCAAAGCCAAACAAGAAGCCGCCCAATGTTGCGACAATCGTAATCAGCAAAATAAAGCGAGTATTCACCGTGTTTTGCTCTTCAATAATTTCGGCCATAGCCGTTCCCCTTACATTTTCTCGCCCGTCTAGCGGGTCTTCTAACTTAGCTTTTTGGCATTATGACAGCGGTGTCAATCGTTTCTGGTCATTTCCTCCTCGGGTGGACCAGCAGAATCGCGAATTATGAGGTCATGTTGGTGGATAATGTCATAAAACGGGGCGTCATCACCGCCAAGTCGGTTAGATAAAAGTACAAATGCATCACTCACAAGCTCTTGCAAGCCCTGCCTAACTGTCGTGAGCGCAGGATATATCGCACGAGAAACGGGCGAGTCATCAAAGCCAACTACACTTAATTGCTCTGGCACACGCAAATTACGTTTATATGCGACAGCCAGACAGGCAGATGCCATTTCATCATTTGCTGCAAAGATGGCCGTTGGGCGATCTCTTCTCGACAGGAGCGTCTCAGACGCAGTCAAACCTGATTGATATGAAAACGAGCCACTTATGATCTGCATTTGATCAGAACACATTGCATGGGACATCGCATCTTCAAAGCCCGCCTTCCGTCGTCGAGAGATGTCAAATAGAGGGTCGCCCTCAATAAATCCGATCCGCTCATGCCCAAGCCCAATCAAGTACTCTGTCATCTCACGAGCCGCGAGACGATCATCTATTCCGATTTTATCTCCTGCATCACTAATACGCTCCGCCCCGACACGAACAAAGGGTTGCCCTGATGCCTGAAGATAGGCCGTAACAAACGGGTCATTTGATAAAGGCGGGCAAGCCACAACGCCTTTTAGGTCTCCGAAAGCCTTCAAAGCTTCCAAATCTTCAAGAATGACCAATTGTGAGCCGAGCTTCTGGGTCGCTAATAATGCTCCGATTTGCGTGGTTTCCGAATAGGAGCGACTGGGGTTACTTAGTAACAACCCCACTTGCCTGGGCGCTTTGGACCGCAATGCCCGAGCGGCAGGATTGACTTCATATCCGATCCTTGCCGCGGCTGCCCGGACCTTGTCCCGCGTCTCTGGTCGCACATTGGCTTCGCCCGTAAACACACGGCTCACAGTTTTGAAGGATACGCCCGCTTCTCGGGCGACATCAATGATGGTTGGCAAAATCAACTCTCCCTTACGATCTACAGGTCGCACTATCACAACGCGCATCGAAGAATATAAGATTCAGTTTGACAACGTTGTCATCAATTGTCAAATGCTGTCAAAGACAAATAATCTCGATGGGATGACCGCTATGAAAAAACTATTACTTTGCGCATCAATTTCGGCACTACTAATCGCCTCTGGATGCGCCCCATCCCAATCTGACACCAGTTCCAAAATTGACCGTCAAACCTTTAGCCCTCGTGTTGAAGGCATTATCCAGTCGATGACTCTTGACGAAAAACTCGCGCAAATTTCATGCGTCTGGCTCAAGAAAGGTGACTTCCTCGACCCGCAAGGCGACTTCCAGCCCGAGGAGATGGCGAAAATCCACCCAAATGGTATTGGTTGCTATGCTCGCCCCCAAGACACGCAGGGCATGGAAGCGGAGATTGAACGCAAAGACGTAAATGACTCGACCGTCGTCCGTTCAATGACGGGCCGTAATCCCGCCAATACAGTTGCACTCGTCAATGACATCCAAAAGTGGCACATTGAGAATACACGTTTGGGCATTCCAACACTCTTTCACGAAGAAGGGCTTCACGGGTATCAAGCTTATCAAGCCACAAGCTTTCCACAATCTATCGCGATTGCCTCAACATTTGATGTCGAACTTACGGAACGCATTTACGCAATCACAGCCCGAGAAATCCGCGCCCGCGGCATACATCACGTATTGTCCCCCGTTGTCGATGTTGCGCTTGACCCAAGATGGGGCCGTATCGAAGAAACATTCGGTGAAGACCCTTACCTCGTAAGCCGTATGGGCGTCGCTGCTGTAAAAGGCTTTCAAGGCGACGGTTTCCCAATCGCAGATGATAAAGTCCTAACAACGCTGAAACATATGACAGGTCACGGACAACCGGAAGCCGGTATGAATGTCGGCCCAGCTCATTTGTCAGAGCGAAATCTATATGAAGTTTTCTTCCCACCCTTCGAAGCCGCTGTCAAAGAAGCGAACGCCGCCAGCGTTATGGCCTCTTACAATGAGATCAACGGCATACCGTCCCATGCCAATAGCTGGCTTTTAAATGACGTACTTCGAGATGAATGGGGGTTTGATGGCGCTGTCGTTGCAGATTATTTTGCAATCAACGAACTCGAAAAACGCCATGGTATCGTCGAAAATATTAGCGAAGCGGGCGCCTTGAGCCTCCGCTCTGGTGTTGACCTTGAACTTCCCGATGGCGTTGCCTTTTATGCGCTCAAGGACAGCATAGAATCTGGTGAATACGACATCGCGCATGTTGACCAAGCCGTTGGGCGTGTTTTGGAGATGAAAGAGCGCGGTCGTGTTTTCGAAACACCCTATGCGGACGCAGCCTATGCAACCGAAATTACAGGAAATGCTGAAGCCCGTGCCATCGCGTTAGAAGCGGCGCAAAAAGCGCCAGTCCTTCTGAAAAATGACGGTATTCTTCCGCTCTCACAATCAAAGTATAAACGGATCGCCGTCATAGGACCCAATGCCGCCATCACAGTATTAGGCGGGTATTCTGATGAACCGAAACAAACGATCTCGATCCTAGATGGCATTAAAACAGAAGTCGGACAAAATGCCTCCGTTGTTCATGCGCAAGGCGTCACTTTGACGGACAACCGGTCTTGGTGGGATGACAAAGTCAATCTCATAGATCCTGAACAAAACCGACGTGATATCAAAAAAGCTGTCGAGATAGCAAAAACGGCCGATTTGATTATCCTAGCTATCGGTGGCGATGAGTCCACATCACGCGAAGCGTGGTCCGAAACGCATCCAGGTGATCGGAATGACATCACATTAATTGGCGAACAAAAAGAACTCGTTGAAGCCATTGGGGCTCTAAACAAGCCTACTGTTGGCGTCATTATTTCAGGTCGTCCGCTCGCCCTCACCAATGTCGAGACCCATTTAGATGCAATTCTATACGGTTGGATTTTGGGACAAGAAACTGGGACAGCGGTGGCCGACATTTTGTTCGGAGACATCAATCCATCAGGAAAGATGCCTGTCAGCGTTCCGCACACTGTCGGTCAAATTCCAGCGTTCTATAATCATAAACCAACGGCCCGTCGTGGTTATGCATTTGGTGACGCAGGCCCTCTCTACGCCTTTGGTCATGGATTGAGCTACACGAGCTTTGAGGTTAGCGACCCCACACTAAGCAAACCAATCATTGGCATTGATGGACAAACGACAGTTTCTGTTACCGTGTCCAACACCGGAGACGTCGCAGGTGACGAAATCGTTCAAATGTATGTTCGAGACAAGTTCAGTTCTGTGACCCGTCCCGTCAAAGAATTGAAAGGGTTTGAACGCGTGTCTTTGGCCGCAGGCGAAACGAAGACTGTTGCATTTGATGTCGGCCCCGAAGCCCTTCGCTTCTACGACATCAACATGGATCGCGTCGTGGAGCCTGGTGACTTTGACATCATGGTCGGGAATAGTTCTACGAATACGAAATCCGTAGAGTTAAAGGTCAAATAATGTATCTCGGCCTCGATATTGGGACATCAAGCGTAAAAGCCGTCTTGGTTGACGATGACCAAGTCATCATTGAACAAGCGTCTTCTACGCAGATGGATGTCCACCGCCCTGCCCCGCTTCACGCAGAGCAAGACCCCGACCAACAGTGGTGGCCAGCTGTTTGCGAAGCCATCATGTCGCTCTCAACAAAAGGGCGAGCGGCGGTCAAAGCTATCGGCCTTTCAGGACAGATGCATGGTGCTGTTTGCTTGGATGCCTCTGACAAGCCTCTCAGGCCCGCTATTCTTTGGAACGATGGGCGCAGCGCGGGGCAATGCGCGAGCATGATGACCAACATCCCGCACCTCTCGGATATTACAGGCAATCTGGCCATGCCGGGTTTCACTGCGCCAAAACTGGCTTGGATGAAAGACAACGAACCCGACCTGTTTAAACAGACGGCAAAGGTTCTATTACCGAAAGACTATATTCGCTTAAAAATGTGCGGTGTCTACGCATCTGATATGTCAGACAGCGCAGGTACACTTTGGATGGATGTGGCGAAACGCGATTGGTCAGACGATGTACTAGGTCATTGCGGTTTTAGACGCGAAAATATGCCCTCCCTGTTTGAAGGTTCCGACGTTACAGGCATGTTGCTTGGTGAAATTGCCTCGCAATGGGGCATGGACAAAGTACCTGTCGTCGCAGGTGGCGGTGATAACGCGGCAGGCGCTGTGGGCGCGGGAACAATTAATCCGAAAGACGGCTTCGTTTCACTTGGGACATCGGGCGTCGTATTTTCCGCAGATGATGGGTATCGTCCCAATCCATCCCAAGCCGTGCATGCCTTTTGTCACGCCCTTCCAGGTCTTTGGCATCGCATGGCCGTAACCCTAGCAGCTGCGAGCGCCGTTGACTTTGCGTCTAAACTTTCAGGCTACTCGCAATCAAGCGACCTGTTTGAGGAATTGGAGAGTAAGCGCCCTATTGGGACAGGCCCAATATTCCTTCCTTACCTTTCAGGTGAACGGACACCACATAACAACCCTGCTGCAAAAGGCGCGTTTTTCGGTTTATCCTTTGAGCACTCCGGAATCGACTTGGGTGGCGCAGCAGTCGAAGGGGTTAGCTTCGCTTTAGCCGACGGCTTTGACGCAATTCGCGCTGCGGGGAATGCCCCAACTGAACTCTCGGTCATTGGAGGTGGATCACGCTCCACATATTGGGCAGAGGTTCTTGCGTCTGTTTTTGACCTACCCATACACATCCGCGATGGTGCGTCTGTTGGCCCCGCTTTTGGCGCCGCGAGACTGGCTCGTTTGGGTTTGACTGGCGAAACCGCAACCGACGTCTGCACCCCTCCTCCGATCCAACAAACTTTATCTCCAAACACAGAGTGGCAAGCCCAACTAGCCCCTCGGCGAGACACATTTAAAACCCTATACACGCGAACAAAGGACTTGATGTCATGAGCGGCTATTTTGATCACATCGAAAAAATACAATATGAAGGCCCGAACAGCGCCAACCCATTGGCGTTCAAATATTACGACCCGAAAAAAATCGTAATGGGTAAACCGATTGAAGAGCACCTGCGAGTTGCCGCGTGTTATTGGCATAGCTTCTGCTGGGACGGTCATGATATTTTCGGCGCAGGAACATTTGATCGCCCTTGGTTGAGCGGACCAATGGATCAAGCGGCAGCGACACAAAAACTAGATGTTGCTTTCGATTTTTTTGATCGTTTAGGGCAGCCCTTTTTTTGCTTTCACGATACAGATGTTATGGCCGCCGCGGAAACGCCGCGTGAACATGTTGAGAATTTCGCGGCTATTGTCGATCAAATCGAAGCCAAGATGGACGCGAGCTCGACCCAACTTCTTTGGGGAACAGCGAACCTATTTTCGCACCCACGCTATATGGCGGGTGGCGCAACGAACCCGAACCCAGACGTAACAGCCTTCGGAGCCCTGCAGGTCAAACACTGCTTGGAAGCTACACATCGACTTGGAGGGTCTGGATATGTGCTTTGGGGTGGTCGTGAAGGATATGACACGATCTTGAACACTAATGTCGGTCAGGAAATGGAACAATTAGGTCGGTTTATGACCATGGTTGTCGAGCACAAGCACAAGATCGGATTCAAGGGCGACATCTGGATTGAACCCAAACCGCATGAGCCCACAAAACACCAATATGATCGCGATGTTGGGACAGTTTATGGGTTTCTAAAGCAATACGGATTGGAAAAAGAAATCGGCGTAAATATTGAACCTAATCACGCGACACTCGCCGGAAATAGCTTTGAGCATGAGATCGAAATGGCGAATGCCTTCGATATCTTCGGATCAATCGATTTCAACCGAGGTGATCCGCAAAATGGTTGGGACACAGATCAGTTCCCACATGACCTTAGAGAGATTACACTGGCTTTATACTATATCTTAAAAGGTGGCGGTTTCAAAAATGGCGGCTCTAACTTTGACGCCAAAATCCGTCGTCAATCTAGCGATGCAGACGATTTATTCCATGGGCACATTGGTGGCATGGACCTCCTCGCACGGGGCCTCATGAACGCAGCTGAAATGATTGAAGCTGATGCATTAGAGGATTTCAAAAAATCTCGCTACGCGGGGTGGGAAAGCGGGCTTGGGGAACAGATGTTATCTGGTAAACTCTCACTTAGCGAAATGTCTGACGCCGCCTTGAAGGGCAATGTCTCTCCTGCTGTCATGTCTGGCAAACAAGAAATGCTTGAAAACTATCTTACCAATGCAGTGAAATAGGCCGTCTATTTCAATCGCAATTTTGCTATCAAGTCATCCCAAAATGGGGTGACGATATTTTGAAACCCCTGCATTGATGCAGGGGCATCCTAGATAAAGTGGGCCAACACTCTAGGTGTCAGCGCTCAAACCACAAAGCCAATCATGACGAACGCAACCCCACCCAAAATCACAGCAGTGACGGTTTGACGACGATACGCGCGAGCTAACAAGCCCACCAAAACACCCCCAAAAACCACAAGAAGAAGCAAGAGCGCGACAAACTTTTGATACGTTTTGAACAACGTAGGTCCATGTCCCTTGTGAAGCTCCATCATGGACCTGACCGCATTTGGCTTCACTCGAGTTGCCGTGAGTCCGCTGTCGGTTTGTTTGAATTCTAAATAAGTGCGAGATGTAGGACGCAATTGAATGAGCGAACCTCGATTACGGATATATTGAAAATTATGATCAATATCAGCCTTAAACAAGAGCTCTCTTACCTCTGCATCTAACGTTTCACTGGAAAAATCGAGTGTTGCACTCGCTGGAAGAGGAACACGTTCAGTTGCAGCCTGACCTTTGATATTCATTAAGTAAAGACCACCCGAAATCGCATGAAGCGCAAAAGCCGGTGCCATAAGTCCTGCAGCCCACAGATGAGCAAGGACCATATATTTGCGTAATTTAGGGGACATACTTATACCTCAAAGTTTCCCCGCAAATGCCAAGGACAAGTCGAAACGTCAACACCTGCCCGCCTTAAGAGGAAGAAATTAGCCACCGTCTTCATCCGCACGCCAATACCCACTTTTACCACCGTCCTTTTCAAGCAAGCAAATACCCTGAATGACCATCGATTTATCGACTGCCTTCAACATATCATAAATGGTCAAACACGCGACAGATACGGCGGTCAGCGCTTCCATCTCCACACCCGTAACACCATTAGTTTTCGTTTCGGCGGTCACCCTAACACCTGGCAGAGCCCCGTCCGACGCGATGCGTACTTTTACTTTTGATAGCGGCAGTGGATGACATAATGGAATAAGGTCAGCGGTTCGTTTGGCACCCATTATACCCGCCAGTTCAGCGATATTCTCGACACTACCTTTGGGGTTTTCACCTGATTGAAGTAGGGCGAACGTCTCTGCAGACATACGGACGGACCCTACCGCTAGCGCCCTACGCGCCGTGACAGGCTTTCCTGAAACATCAACCATCGCGGCACGACCTTGATCGTCAATATGGGTAAGAGCGGTCATTCTGAAAGCCTCGGGATTAGGTCAACAAGTGAACATGGGCGATAGCGACTGTCCAAGGCATCACGGATGATATGATCCCAAGCCTCGGTTACTGCGCCGGTGGAACCAGGTAAACAAAACACAAATGTTGTGTCAATTAAACCTGCACAGGCACGTGATTGAAGCGTAGCCAAACCGACACTGTCAAAACTCATACGGTGAAAAAGGACCGAAAAACCATCCAAGGTTTTGTCAAGCATAGGCGAAATGGCCTCCACCGTTACATCGCGACCCGTGAGGCCCGTTCCGCCCGTGGTCAAAATAGCGTCTATCGCCGAGTGATTTTCCCATCGCGTGATCATGCCGGCAATTTCAACCGTATCGTCGGGAACAATCGCCCTCGACACCAAATAATGCCCTGCGTCAGTAACACACCGTGCCAAAGCATCCCCGCTACGGTCGTTTTCGGACGTCCGGGTATCCGAAATCGTCAGAACTGCAATACCCAGAGATCGGAACAATAAATTCTCATCAATCCCTGGCATTGTCCCACCGTTTCAGATCGCTCTTGTCTTGCTGTCTTGGTTCAACCCAGACGGTTTCCCCAGATTTAGTTTCCTGCTTCCAAAATGGGGCCTCGGATTTCAACTTGTCCATCAGGAAATCACAGGCTTCGAACGCATCACGACGATGCACCGAAGCCGTTGCGACCAACACAATTGGGGTACCTACAGACATTTTACCGACACGGTGGACAATCAAACTCTCTTGCAAGGCCCATCTTGATTTTGCACATTCCACGAAACCTTTGATGTGCGTTTCAGTAAAGCCTTCGTAATGACTGAGGCTTAGACTTTCAGTGGCGCCATCGTCTCGAACCCACCCTGTAAAAGAGACGATTGCCCCCGCACCAAACGCTCGCTTTTGAAACTCGGCCAACTCGAAATCGGGGTCAAAACCTTTGTCTAAAATACGGATCATCCGCCTGATAAAGCCGACATATATGCTATCTCATCATCGTTCCCGACTGACGTTTCAGTCATCGAAACTATCATATTCACGGATATCCGTGTATCCTTTAGAGCTGCCAGCGAAGCAAAACCCTCAACAGTCTGCGATAGATATGTAGTCAATGACGCTTTGTCAGTCACGTATGCAGGCAATTCAACGTCAATGCGTTTAGAGAGGTCAGAAAACCGACCAAAAAACAATATCACAGCCATTATCTAACCGCCCGTCATCGACATATGGCGAGAAATTGCAGGTTTTTGACCTGGAGCATCAATCAGAAAATCGTGAGACTTCGGCTTTCTGGCGATTGCTTCTTCCAGTGCTGCATGAATATCACCACCACCTCTTAACACAGCCCGAAGGTCCGCGTCATCAGTCTGTCCAAGACAAAGAACCAGACGACCCGTGCAAGTCAATCTAACACGGTTGCATCCACCACAAAAGTTATTGGACATCGGCGTAATAAAACCAAGTCGTCCGCCAGTCTCTTTGACGCGCCAATAGTCTGACGGACCACCTGTTTGAAAACTATCGCGAGACATCGTCCAGAGCTTCCTAAAATTCCTTTGGACGTCAGATAGTGGTGTGTATTGATCGAACCTGTCAGCTTCAATTTCTCCCATAGGCATGGCTTCAATCAACGTCACATCAATGTCACGTTTATGCGCCCATCGGACAATAAACGGAAGCTCTTCCAAATTCTCATATTTCAAAACAACGACGTTAAGTTTGACTTTTAGTCCATGTGATTGAGCCGCTGCAATTCCGTCCAAAACCTGGTTCAGTCGACCTCCTCTGGTGATCCGACTAAAGGACTCTGGATTTAAAGTATCCAACGATACATTGACTCGGCGCACACCAACTTTAACCAAGTCCGCAGCATGCTTTTCAAGTTGAGTTCCATTTGTCGTAAGCGTTAATTCATCCAACCCATCGCCTAAATGATTGGATATACGTTGCATGATTTCGATGATGTTTCTGCGCACCAATGGCTCTCCGCCCGTGATACGAATTTTGCGAACACCTCGTGCGATAAAAGCGCTAGCAACTGTGTCCAACTCAGAGACATCAAGAAGGTCTGACTTTGGTAAAAATGTCATTTTTTCAGACATGCAATAGTTGCAGCGCAAATCACATCTATCCGTTACGGAGAGGCGCAAATATGTGATTTTACGACCGAAGGGGTCGACCAAAGGCGCAGGCGATATTTGCGTTTTATCTATCACGTTTCACCCTTCACAATTTGCTTCGCTTCAATATGTCTCTTACCCTAATCAAATCTTCAGGCGTGTCCACATCCTGACAAGACTCCGCGTCGATCTTAACAGTCGTTGGCTGTATTTTATCAAAGAAATGACGCGCACCTTTCGCGGATTTGTCTTCCAAAATTTGATCCATGACTTTACGCCCAAAGCAGGCTGGCGGCATACGCACACCTTCACAGTCACTCACAACCATCTGTTTTTTATGAATTTCACTTATCATGTTTACAAAGTTTACAGATTTTACCAGTGGCATATCACCAAGTGCAATAACGACGTTGTCCCACTTATTTTCTATCGCCGTTCTTAACCCGAGCCTGAGAGAGTGTCCTTGACCTTTCTCGGGATCGATATTCTCTATCCATTTAAAATGCCCCTGTAGTTCATACTGCGACACAATATATACCTGACCGAAACCAACGGAATTCACGGTATCGATAACCATTTCTAAAACCGTTTTTCCATCGAGCTTCGCCTCAAGTTTATCAGCTACACCAAACCGTTTTGATTGCCCACTTGCCAGAACGATACAGGCTATATCTATAGGTCTCACATCACCCCCTCAGCTTGTGCCACTTGAATGATTTCGGCGAGAATAGAGACGGCAAGAGAGCGCGCATCGCGTTGTGCGGGAACCAATCCAATAGGTCCTCGAACGCGTCTAATTTGATCAGAATCCGCCCCCATTTCCAATAGATTTTCTACGCGCACGGCATGGGTTTTGACGCTACCCATCGCCCCGATATAGAACGCAGGACCTTTAATGGCTTGGCTCAAAATTGAGGGCTCCCAATCATGATCATGAAAGAGTAAAATTACAGCTGTCCATCTATCATCTTCACTCGCCAGCACTTCCAAGGGGTCAGTTAAGTGTTTAACATGGGAGGAAATATTTGGATCTGGAGATTGGAGGCGCACTTCAAATCCAGCGGTTGCAGCCATATCGGCCAACGCCAAAAAAGCGGCTCCACGCCCGGCAATCCTAAGACACATACGAGGTTTAATATCAACTGAAACACTCCCCAGTTTCAAACTTGAAGCCAGCCTCTTATCCAAATCAGAAACTGCCCTTTCTACCGCATGAGAATTTGGATGCGGTACTAGGAACACGCAGATAGTCCCACCACAGGGCAAAGTGATATCGCGATACGGCGAGCCATTTCCATAAACCAGAGACCCAAAATGTCCCGAACGCGCACGTGCAATGATATCGGCATCTACGCATCCATTGGACACATAACCTGCAACGTGAGTTTCAGTGACCGCCATTAAAGCCCCACGTGCACGCAAGGTTCCGCCTGTGACATCGCGAACTATGACCAACGTCGCGTTGGGATGCGATGCACAAAAACGTAAAACGTCGTGCGGATGATCATAAGTTTGTTTCACGAATCTAAACTTATTGAGACGTGTCGCGAAGGCAATGCTTTATGCAAGACATTAGGCAGTCTACAAGCTGAAAGATGATTTCCGTTTCCGAAGCCCTTATCGTTGTTGGTCAACACAAACCCGAACTTGGGGCGGAAACGGTACATATCAACGCGGCCGGTGGACGCACCATAGCCGACGACACCTACGCCCGAATAGATATGCCTCCGTTCAAGGGATCAAGCATGGATGGCTACGCAGTCAATGCTTGTGATATTGGAGAGTCTCTTAGTGTGATTGGGGAATCCTCGGCGGGCCGTCCCTACGAGCAGACAGTTAAACTCGGTGAAGCCGTGAAAGTATCAACCGGCGCCGTCGTACCAGAGGGAACAGATCGAATTTTGTTAAAAGAAGACGCGGGCCTGCTAGGTCGTCTTTTAACAGTACAAAAGACCCCACGGCCAAACGCTTTCATTCGACACGTGGCCTCTGACTTTCAAGCTGGAGAACTCTTGGCTCAAAAAGGGCAAATGTTGACACCAGCCCTTGTCACTCTCTGCGCAGCAGCCAATCACGCGAACCTCAAAGTACAGCGCCAATTGAAAATTGCGCTCATCAGCTCTGGCGATGAACTCCGTGTACCAGGGTCAGACCTATCAAAGGGTGAAATTATCGCGGCAAACGTGATAGGATTGAAAGCTACGTTAGAAATGTGGGGTGCAAACGTAACAAACATGGGCATCGTACGGGACGAACAAACTAAT
>CALHXF010000031.1 GCA_938040095.1 uncultured Caulobacterales bacterium | reverse complement strand
TGATACAAAATTTGTGGCTGCCGCATATAATGCTATGTATCGTGAAAACCCCAAGATGGCTTTTCAGGTTTTACTTTCTGAAATGCGCCTCATCAATACACCACAACAAGCGCGCGCGATTGGCGACGTGTTGGTTTTGCGGGACAAAAGTCGAAATGACGGTTTTTACCTGAAATTCGCAAAAAATCTCGCCAATGACGCCAGCTTTCCAACACCAGCTCGAGCTGCGGGACTTCATGCGGTCATCACGAGCGGTAGCGTTGAAGGTAATCCTGCATTGTCCCGACGCAGCAAACCTCTTGCATTTCTGGTAAGCCAGCAAGGTGTCGTCTCCCAGGATACATATGTTCCTGCGCTAAAACGTGCTGGGCGACTTGCGGTATTGGCGAATATTGCAGAAATTTCGCAATCCGAGAAATGGATTAACCGTGACCGCATTACGGATTCCCTGAGAGGCACTAAATTATTCAACGAAGCTGTTCGTGATCTCATTCGATCCGATGATGTTCGAAGTGTAAATGCAGGATTGAATTATGCGTCAAAGACACATCAATCTGACATACAATCTCAAATCAATCATCCCATAACTGAAATCGCGATGGCGGCCACACGTGCTTTGAATTTACCCCGTCAAGACCGTGCTAGGCAAAAGCTTTGCCGTCTTGCGCCTTATGATTTGGACGAAATGTCGAACCAAATGCCATTTTTCGACTCTGCATGGTTTAGGATCGAAAATGGCGCGCGCGTTTCAGCTGAACGCAAAGCCGTCACGTCTGGTCATCCGACACGTGATGGCTGGTTAGCAGGATATGACCTCGACAAACTTAGTTTGAACGCTAGCTACTCTGGCGGCGGCCTTGTGTTTTTCGACAATAAAACAGGTGATTTTCGTCATATTGGTGACTTCAAAAACCCAACGGCTATATTGCCCGATAGACACCTAAAGTTAGGGCAGGCCACATCTATGTTTTGGATTATTGATCGTTGGGGCGAGGATGCTTCTGATATGTCACTTTATCGACTCGATATGTCTAATGGCACGGAAATCATCAAACATATCGGGATATTGCCGCCTGATTTAAAAGATGTTTCGGTCGCACCCAACGGAGATTTCTTAGTCACCTTTATCGAACGCGAAAAATTAAATACGGGCGAGTCTGCATCCCAACCACCATTACGGTACAGGGCTGATGGCCGCGTCTCTTTGGCTTGCGGTTCCGCTATTGCGTCGTCACCAAACTCTACCTCGAATTAGATCTATGTCTTACTCTGAAAATCTCGCACTAAGAGCCCTCGCGTCAATTTCTGATCCGCTGAAGTCTGGTGATATTATTGCTGCAGGTCGGTTGGCGTCACTAGAAATGACAGACGGTGTTCTGCAAGCCGTGCTCCAAATCCCACCACCAGATGCGGAAGCCTTCTTCCTTATTCGAGAGGCAGCGCAGGCCATCCTTGAAACCGTTGAAGGTGTGTCGAAAGCCCGTGTGGTTCTATCGGCGCATAAGTCAGGACCGCAGATTGGCGGGCGTAAAAAAGGTAACCCCCATCAACCTAAACGCCCTGAGGGCGTCCAAGGCGATTGCGAGGTGAAGCGCATCATTGCCATATCTTCGGCCAAGGGTGGCGTTGGAAAATCGACGATGTCCGCCAATATTGCTGTCGCCTTAGCGCGAAGTGGAGTGAAGGTTGGGTTGTTGGACGCTGATATTCATGGACCTAGTTTGCCCATGTTATTCGGTACACGCGGGCAAAACGCGAGGGCCATATCCGTTGGGGCTAGAAAGATCATCGTGCCTATTGAAGCGCATGGCGTGAAGACAATGTCCGTGGGATATTTGACACCGGATGATGACAGCCCGATTGTCTGGCGTGGACCGCTCGTACAAGGGGCGATTTCGCGCATGTTATGGGATGTGGATTGGGGTGAGTTAGACTTACTCTTAATTGATATGCCGCCCGGTACAGGCGATGCGCAATTAGGATTGGCGCAAGATATTCAGCCGAGCGGTGCTGTGATTGTGTCTACGCCTCAAGATTTAGCGCTTTTGGATGCGCGTAAAGGTGTCGCGATGTTCCTTAAAGTCGACATTCCTGTTCTAGGCTTGATTGAAAATATGGCTGTTTTTACCTGTCCTGATTGCGGTAGCCAACATCATATCTTTGGAACCGGTGGTGCAGTTCGTGATGCCGAAGTGCTCGATATTGCCTATCTTGGCGCTGCGCCTTTGCACATGTCGATCCGTGAAAGCGGAGATGTAGGGATTCCTGTCACGGCGACCGAAAGCGAAATGTCCGGATTTTTTGATGATCTAGCGAAAGCGGTGAGCGAGAAGGCCGATGAGACGCCTCAGCGCGAATAGCGTCGTCGCCTTGCGCGGCCTTTTTTGGGGCGCGTGAGTATGTCCAATCCGCCGTAACGCAATTGGCCCAAAATTTCTGCTGGGTTGGGTAAATCTTTGGTGGCTGATTTCATGCGCCATTTTAACGTTTCAAAGCTCATGACATTAGCAATTCTCGCGTCCAAAAACGCGCGAGCTTGCTCTTTGCCGTCAGATTGATCCGACAACCAAATGGGAAGGGTGGACCCGATAACAGAGGCGAGGATAACACGTTTCGAGTAATAGTTTGCATCGGTAGAGGTATCGCCAATCGCCCGCCAAATTGTGTCGGCGGAGTTCCAGAGCTGGCGTGCGCCTGTCGCAGCAAGATCAGGCAGAATGAGTCGGGAAGACGCGCGGCGACCTGCTTCTTCATCTTCGCTAATCGCGAGCAACCGTGCCAAAACGCTCTGTGTCACGCGCTCCCTGATTTTTAGAGATTTGAGATCAAGGGCTTCAATTTCGACTTCCGTTTGTCTATCCATCCGTTCGGACCAATGGTCGAGCAGGCTGCCGATACCGGTTTCAAAATAAAGCTTATCTGCACCCTCAGGCAATCCGATTTCTCTTATGGCGCGTTTGAGCGTTAGGTCGGTCCAACCTTCGAAAGGCGCGATCTTCAGGGCGGCATCTAGAATGCCGTCTCGGATTTTATCTGGTTGGCTCATTGTGTCTACATAGGTGTCGTCTGCCGAAATGTCACCTAGGCCTTGCGTCGCAGGACGACACGTCTGAACCACGCAATCACGACTTCTGCGCCTGCGCCTGACAGGACACCAAAACGAAAGATACGCCCGGCCATTGCAATCGTCCCGATACACAGAAGCGTCAAAAATGCGGTCGAGAGCAATAATTCCCAAAGTGGCGGGTCGGAAGGTAACCGTACAATCGCTGCGAATGGCGCGGAGAACGGAATGAAAGTTGCGATCCGCAACAGCGGACTGTCTGGGTCGGTTGCTCCCATTGGGATAACGATCAGGCAGGCCATGAGGACAAAGAGGATTGGTGTCGTCAACGTCTGCGCATCTTGCATTGAGGACGACAGGGAGCCCAGTGCAATGAAGAAAGCGCCGTAGAGAACGTAGCCGAGAATGAGATAGATGATCAGGAAGATGATCATTTTGGCATCAAAGGCGGAAACAAGTCCTTTCACCACATCTTGATCTGGACCGAAGAAAATATACCAAACAACCCCCCCGATACCGACGATGATATAGGGTGCCATCATGGATAGGGTCAGCGCAGCTACGCCCAATAATTTCCCGAGTATGATTTCCGAAAACCGTGTCGTAGCCAACATCATTTCCAATAATTTGTTGAGCTTCTCCTCAAGCATGGAGGTGAGGAGCATGTAGGCTCCAGAAAACACGCCCAACCAGAGGAAGAACGCCAGGACACTGGCGACTACGAAAGGTACGGTGTCACTGGAGTTTACGCCTTGATTGACGTCATCAATCTTCATTGGGTTGAACAAAACAGCTTCGGGGGCTGTATCGACACGTCGGTCCAATTCCGCCACTGTAAGTCCTTTAGCTTCTAAATATGTGACCCTTGCCATGCGGCGTAGATAGATGTCCAATAGGTTGGGAACATCGACTTTGCTTACATTTGTCGACCAATATTCTGTCTGGGGTTGCGCAAGGCTCTCACCTTTTTTGAACACAACAGCGCCGCCGAGCTCTGTGGGAGTACCGTCAATCGAGAGCATTTTTTTACCCATCAAGTAGGGCATGAGCTCCTCCAAGGTCGAAACGGGCGCATCCACAAATTTGAATTTCTCTTTTGGCATTTCGAATTCGGTTCGAAGGCCGGGTACATTCTCTTTGAGGTAAGCTTGCGCGGCGTCGGTCCCTTCTGATCGCAGCACGCGTTGAAACTCTGCGCGTTTGTCTTTGTCTTGGATGAAAAACGACTTGGTCGACATGACACCCTGCGCACGGTCGTCTTGTCGTTCGGCATGTAGATCCATCAAGCGCGCTTCATGCTCACCTGTGGTGTCCAGTACGGTCACATATTGAGCGGGGCTGAGATCGAGTTTGGCTTGTGACATAAAAAACCCGAAGCCACCGAAGAGGAAAGGGAGGAAGAAGGAAATCCAAAAGCCCCATGTTTTGACATAGCCAATATAATCACGGCGCGCGATCAGGAAGGTTCGACGAAGGTTCACTCTGGGAAGAAGGCTCATCCGAATATCTCCGCAGCGTTCGTCTCTGGAACTTTGGCGGGTTGCTTCATATCAGGTCCAACGAGCGCTACAAAAGCTTCGTGCAGCGTTGCGCGAATAGGTTCGTATTTCGAGAGCTTTAGCGACTGTTCAACAGAGCGTTCAAGAATATCATGGGCCTGCGCGTCAGGTTTTAATGTCAACGAAAGCTCTCCGTTGGCGAGCGTTTCGATATCCGCGGCAAATGGCGATACGAGACCGATCAAGTCCTCAGAATCTGAGGCTAAAATGACGCGACGCGGGGCCTTTGCGAGGGCCTCCTCAGTTGTACCATCAAAGACCTTCCGACCAGAGGCCATCAAGATGATCCGGTCACAAAGGCGTTCGGCGTGTTCCATAACGTGCGTGGAGAAAATAATCGTCCGACCACGTGACGCGATTTCACGAACAATGCCTTCAAGGATTTGTTGGTTCACAGGGTCAAGGCCAGAGAACGGTTCGTCGAGAATGTGGAATTCAGGATCATGTGCAATAGCCGCCAAGAGTTGAACCTTTTGCGCCATGCCCTTGGACATATCTTTGTTCTTCTTGCGCTTTGCCTCTCCCAAACCGTAACGATCCAGAAGATCATCAGCGAGCGCAAAGGCTGGTTTTTTCTTAATCCCGTTCAGGCGCGCCATATGCGCAATCGCTTCGCGCGCCGTTTGTTTCTTATATAATCCACGTTCCTCAGGCAGAAACCCGATGCGACCAAAGGCATCATCACCCGGTGTTTTCCCGAACAGGGCGACTGAACCAGAATCAGGTTTGATGAGACCGAGAGACATACGCAGTGTGGTTGTTTTCCCCGCGCCATTGGGTCCCAGAAATCCGACAATTTGACCAGGTTCAATCGTGAATGAAACATCGGTCACCGCAGGTTTCCCCGCGAATGATTTTGAGACGGACTGTAAGGCAAGTGGGGAGGTCATATTTGTCATCTATGGCGGGTAAGTCGTGAGGGATAGGTTAAGTCGGCGGTAGAAAATCACAACTTTGATATTGCCTCTAATGTGATCTCTCGCCCACCGTGGAACCATGTATTCGTATGATGTGCGCCCCGTAGAACATGTGCCGATTTGGGTCCCGCATATCCGTCGAAAAGTTTTTGACCTTGAGCCAATGGAATAACCTGATCCTTCGTCCCATGAAGCCAAATGATAGGCACGCTCAAACCTGCTATCGCCTCATGGGATTGCCACTTGTCTTTCAACAATATTTGGGTCGGGAGAAAACGCATGTGCATTTTCGTCATGTCCGTCATGCTGTTGAATGGCGCGTCCAAGATCAGCAAATCAGGCTGTCTTTCCGCAGCCAATTGCGCCGCGACTGCACTTCCCAATGAGGTTCCGTAGAAGACGATATTCTCTACACCCAATTCGCATAAGGCATCATATTGCAAGAGGGCTGCTGCGCTGATCGCAGACTGCGTCGGCGAACCCGTGTTTCCGGGATATCCAGGGTAACCCACCGACCACACACCATATCCTGCTGACACCAACTCACGGAAAATATGCATGTTGTTATCAATCGCCGAGGCGTTGCCGTGGAATACCATGACGGTTGGCTTTCCCTCCAATGCAGGAACATGCCACCCTATCGCGCCGTCTGTCGCCGTGATTTCGGAAAATCCAGCTGGCGGGGCTTCATAATGATCCGGCGGGAAATAGATCATTTTGCGCTGACCGACGAAGACGAGAGTTGCGAAAGCCAAATAGACGGCGAGCAAGGCGAACAGGGTGCGGACGATCCAGATCATAAGTGCATAGCTTTGCCTGAACGTTCATGGCTTGACCAGAGGTCTAAAACTGTCACAGATGTCGCATGAAACATTTTAAACATCTCCTCCTTTCGTCCGTTTTACTTGGAGCGGTTGCCTGTTCCCCAAGTCCCGCAGCAGAGCTACCGCTTGCGCCAACATTTAATACCGCCGCGATGGATGCGCTTTTATCGGGCGCTGTTGAACGCGGCGACGTTGTTGGCGTGCAAGCGCTGGTCTTTGATGAAGGCCAAACGGTTTACCGCAATAGTTTCGGTATGGCGGATCGGGAGCGGAATGTTCCCGTCAAATCCGACACGGTCTACCGCGTTTATTCGATGACGAAGCCCGTGACCTCGGCACTGATTATGGATTTGATGGAAGAGGGAAAGCTCAAGCTTTCTGATCCTGCCTCCAAATACGTTCCGCAACTCGCGCAGATGAAAGTCGTCAGCATGGGGGCCGATGGGAAACCACAATATGCGGACCAAACGAAGCCGATGACGATTGAAGATTTGCTGCTGCATCGTGCGGGTATGGCTTACGGTATTTTCGGTGGGAACCCGATTGAGGACGCGTGGGGCAAAGCCAATTTATTCAATCCAAAGGCGACAATGTCGTCGAATATGGATAAAATGCCGATGCTGCCTTTGCTTGGACAACCCAGTGAGCAATGGTTCTATTCCTTTTCTATCGATATTTTGGGACAGATTGCCGAAGTCGTCACGGGTCAGACTTTGGGCGAAGCGATGGAAGAGCGTTTCTTTGAACCGCTAGGGATGACCGAAACGTCTTTCCGTGTCAGTGCCGAAATGAAACCGCGTTTCGCATCCAATTATATGCTCCAAGCGGATGGCACCTTTATGCTGATCGAAGATGGTCAAAATTCACCCTTTGCTGACACGACAAATGTGATGGAATCGGGTGGCGGTGGCCTGACCTCGACAACGGATGACTGGATCAAATTTGCACGCATGTTGCTGAATGAAGGTGAGTTTGAGGGCAAACGCATTCTTGAAGCAGACACCGTTAAGCTGATGCGGACAGATCATCTGAAAGATACGCCTTCGTTGCTGCCTTGGGTCGGTGGAACATCGAACGCGGGCTTTGGCTATGGTGGCGCGGTGCAGCTGGATGTGAACACAGAGTTACAAGCACAATCTGGTCGCTTCCCGGGACAATTTGGCTGGGGCGGTGCGGCGCGCACAGATTTCTGGATTGATCCAGAAAATGATTCCATCGGAATTATTATGCTCCAATTCTTCGGCGGCGAAGACCCAAAAATCCACAGCGACTTCCGCGCGCTGACATTGGCGGAAACGAGAGACGATAAATAAACCATCAGTGTTGTCCCATTGATCCTTCCAAGATTGTTCAGTGGGAGCAATTAGTTGATCTTTCCCGAATTGTTCAGGGGATCAATATGAGGGTTTGCCGCGAAGCGCCGTTGAAGTTGCCTTTGGCGAAATCAATCAAGTGACGAGGTTGTTTCAGAGGTGGGCTAGTCATCAAGGTTGAAGGCTGTTCTTTTAGACTTCTCTATTTAGGTCTAGAATCTAGAAACTCTCATATAAAATCAGTGGTCGTACTAAAGGACCTAGGGTTAAGCCCTAGGATAACGTGATTTTGAATGAGCCAAGCGTCCTCTCTGACAGCCCATCGCGGGAACTGCTGAAGCCAAAATTTATAGGCGGGACTGTCCGCGTGTTCGATATTCACGATGGAATACCAGAATGAAAATGTTGTTTTACGCAAAGATCAAGTGGATTGGGCCATAAGCCCATTCCACCCCCGCAACTAAGCTTTCGCTTAATTGCTAGGCCTCGCCTGTCCCGTGTTCGAAAGAGCGAGGAACGTCTATCATAGGTTTCGAGAGCGGGGACGCATCTCTTGAAATTGGGCATAGGCGATCAAAATATATTGCGAATAACACGGCCTGATTTACAGTGAACCTTATGTCCGCTCTGGGGTAATTTCCCCAATCTATCTGAGTTGTCCGGCTCTCCTTGAGTGCCACGTCTGACATCCACCCAAAGCACCACCCACAAAAAATCCCCCTCCAGTTTTTACCGAAGGGGGCTCATAGTTTTTCAATCAGAGGATTGAATGGAGGTTATTTGATTTCGGAGAGAAGCTCTGGCGCTGTTACGAGTTGGCGGACACCGTGGCTTTTTGTTTCGTTGAAGACGTTTCCGCTTTCGGCCCACGCATCGAGGGACGCGATGTCGAGTTTTTGACATTGCGGGCGAACCGACCAAGTAACCTGTGCGGGTGAACAAACGGACTGGCTATAACTCGGGCCTGTTGTTGATCCGCGGAACACGACGGGCGACCCTGTGCCAGTTGGCAATGCTTTTGGCTGATGCATTCCAGCCGCTTTGTTGCCTTGATAGGCGTAATCCATGAAGTCGGCGGCGCTGCGGTCATTCACGACGAGGAAGACTTGGGTTTCAACGCGTAGGGTTGGGTTTTCACAGGTTGATGGAACACATGCGCCAAGACCTTCGCCCGGTGTTGTGTCGCACGATGTGTGAACCCAGTGGACTTCGATGGTTTTGCCAGACTGGACGCCGTTATAATCATTGTCAGCGTAAGGCGCCTTTTCTGCCGCCGTGAGGTCCGCTGTGCCGTTGCAGGCATATCCGCCGGTGTCAGTGTCGTTGACGAAGACCTCAAAGCCTGGGCCTTTGTGCTCGGCATTTGTATGTGTGTGGATGTTGCACAGGTTCATCGCTGCGCTGGCAGGTGCCATATCGAACATCGTCGTGTTGAGGCCCATCTTTGATGAGATGTCGCGCGGTGTTTGTGGGCCCATTGTTGTACATAGTGGTCCGTCAGCTGACATTGCGAGCGAATCTGTTTTTGTATTTTCAATCTTTGCCGTCGGGTCAGTTTTACAGGCTGCGAGTGCAAGTGCCGCAATGCCGAGGATGAGAGTCGTTTTAAAAAATGTGGTCATGATTTAATGGCCCTTACGAGTAACGTGTTCGCCCCCGCCTTGTGCGTCTGCGTTTTTCTACATACGCCAGAATGTCGCATGTGGATTTGATCAGTTATTTAGATGAGGCAGTGTCGTCTCGCGAGCAGTTTCTATTTATAATTTATATAGGTTAAACCTATGGTACTTGCGTGATTTCTATGCGTAAGTTGCATCCAGCTCCGCTTTGATGATGGTGAATGTTGGGGCGTGAAAGCCGAATGCCGTGTGCGTACAGGCGACTTCGTGATGGCGGGCCTGCGGAGTCCATCGATCAATCGACGCGCTCCAATGTACAATCGCGTCTTGCTTAGAATAAATGGATGTCACGGGGCATTGCAGCGGCGTATCATGGCGCGCCACAGTTTGTTCGGCGATCCAATCCACGTCCAATCCGCGTCGGCGATAGCGTCCGTTAACGAAGGTGTATTTCGGTCCGCCAATCAGGGGACTGCCGAGTGTTATGACTGCGCTGACATGATCTGGATTATCGCGTGCGGCTTCGCGGGCAAGAAATCCGCCAAGGCTCCACCCAACTAAGGCAATTGGTTTTCCTAAGGTCTCGCTGCGGCGTTTGACCTCCGCAGCAAATTGATCGCAGAGGGCAGGGACAGAGCCTTCACCAGTATTGGGTCGATCTCGGTCTCCAATTGCCCAGCCGTCCGATAGATCGGAAATGTCGCCGTCCCATCCACGTCCTGCCAGGTTTCGTCCAAGGCCCCAGCCTTGCGCGTCATAGCCAGATTTGCAAAGAAAACGCCGCAACGCCCACATCGTGCGGTCCGAGGCCCAAAGCCCTGGCACAACAATCACAGGCGGCATGCCTGAAACTTCAGCTGTGGTGTTTTTCAAAGCGGGCGGAAGCCCTCTGATTTCCCACGGCCACAGGGGAATGCGAAACAAGGCCCGCTTGCGCGGACCCCGCAATTCAGGGAGAGTTTTTTGCGTCATATATAGTGTTCGCTAATGCGTGACGTGGGAGGGCTATTTGGCGAGGAACGCTTCTAGCGTTTCGCCAATCTCATTCTGCTCCATCACACCCGAGAAACGTTCCGCACCGGGACCTGTCGCATAAAGTGCCACATCTTCACCTGCGTGGGTTTCGCTCCCGAGATGAACGGCCGTCTGCTGGCGGTAATCTCGGTCCTGCACCATATTGTCAGTGAGCGTATCTGAGTCAGCCTCGCGGACGTTCGGACCATTGTGATAGCCAAGCGTCGTGTAAGGCTTGCCGTCTTTGTCGAGCGTGTAATCTGCATCCGGACCGCCCGTTTTGCGATCTACACCCCGGACGAGGCCCATGATCGGATTCCCGCGCGCAGGATACCCCGCCATGGTAAAGACATGGCTGTGATCGGCGGTTACAAGGATCAGCGTATCTTTGTCAGCTTTCGCAACGGCGGCTGCGACGGCTTCGTCTAGGGCTTGCAGGTCTTTTAACGCGCGATAGGCGTTCGAGCCATGATGGGCGTGATCAATGCGACCCGCTTCGACCATCATAACATAGCCTTCTGGATCAGAACTCAGACGATCCATCGTATATGTTGTCATCTCGGCAAGAGAGGGTTCTTCTGTTTCTGCACGATCCGCTTCGTAGGACATGTGGCTGCTGTTGAACAAGCCTAATACGCGTTGATCATTTGGCGCGGACATCAACTCGGCTTTGTTGGACACAACTGCGCCAGGCCAAGCCGCGACTTGTGCGTCGGTGAATTCTTTACGCCCGCCGCCAATGGCAATATCGACATCGCTATCAATCAATTGCTGGCTGATACTGACACAGCCGTCATAGTCGAACGGCGCCTTGAGGTCTTTGTCGGCTTCAATGTCACGGCTAACGGAATGAGAATACATAGCCGCAGGCGTCGCATGGGTGAGGCGTGCCGTCGAAATGACGCCAACGGATTTGCCAGAGGTCTTGGCTTTATCGGTTAAGGTCGGAGACACATCCCCTCCACAGCCTTCGAGGAACATTTTCTGGACGTCTGAAACGGGTTTGATGTTCACCGCGCCAATATTTGTTTTATACCCTGACAATATGGCCGTCGCCGTGCCGGCTGAATCTGGAACCTGCGCATTTGTATTATATGTCTTGATGAGGGCGAGTTGTGGGAACGTGTCAAAGCTAAGCATATTTTCTTCGCCCATTTGACCTTTTTCCTGCCCAACAAAGATACGACCCGCCGTAATTGTCGAAATCCCCATGCCGTCACCAATAAAAACAATGATGTTTTTCGGCGACTCGGTGCCCGTATCTGACGTCATTTTGGCCGACGCAGACGGGGCCTTTTGCGTAGAGGATTCGCTCGCAGGCGCACAGCCAACCTGTAGGGCGGCGGTCGACAAAAGTAACAGCGAGGATAAGTGTTTCATCGGCATAGTTTTTACGATCATTTTAGGTGTTCCTGTGGATAAGTAAGTCACAAAACCTACGTGTTTATTGGGTTTCACGTAGCACAAGTGCCTCCACCTGCAAGTAAAAGCATTTTTCTGCAGAGTCTGGGCAGAAAGGTGTTGCGCATTTTTTTTTGCGTCGCTATAA
>CALHXF010000030.1 GCA_938040095.1 uncultured Caulobacterales bacterium | reverse complement strand
CCTTGCGGTCGCGCGATCAGCGGAGGCCTTGGCTTGGTCACACTCGGCTTTAACCAACGCCAACGCATTGGCGAAACTCCGCGCCGTTGCAATGGCCTCACGCGTTGCTCCTATCTGAGTCTGCATATCAGCTTGGGTTGTCTCAGATTCCAAGCGCATGATTTCGGATTGCACACGGGCCAGTTCTGCGCCTGTCGCTTTCGTCAAATCCCGTAAGCGGGATGCTTCGGCCAGTTCGGCTTGGGTTGCTTCAACGGCGGCTTGGGCGACTTGCAACGGTCCGCCTTTTTTGATCGCGCCCTTGGCTGTCAGATACGTGCCAAGTTCCAACTCAACACGGTTGAGATAATCCCGTGCTTTCTCGCCACCCACAAGCGTGCCTAACTCGCTTTCCAATCGGGACGCGACTTGGCCGTCATCTTTCACGCCAACCATAGACAGACCTTGGCGAACCCAGAGTAACCCAGATGGTCCATCCGTTAGGTTCGCGGCGCGTAGGAGTTCTGTCACCTTTTCCTCAGCAGCACGGTCCGTTGCGAGAACTTCCCCCGTCTTGGCATTCTCCAAACGAGCTCCTCGTTTCTTCAGGAAAGTTTTAGTCAACCGATAGGATTGGCCGTCAGACACAAAGGTGATTTCTCCCTCTGGTCCCTCAGTGGATCCCGCGGTTTGTAACGCTTTTACATCTTGGCGCGCGCTGGAAAACGGTTTGAAAAAGAAGATGGCTAAGGCTTCCAAGACTGTAGACTTGCCGAACTCATTGGTTTGACACACGACATTCAAGCCGTTGGTGAAGCCCTCAAGCGCAATGCCATCTGCGCCAAAAGGTCCGACATGGCGGAATTTGAGACTCGTCAACCTCACGTGCTCTCTCCCGCATAGCGAAAGAGCAACCGCAAAGCTTCCGACGCAATTTGGCGGTCATCTCGGGATAGGTCAGGATTTTCAGAACGCGCGACCAATACCTCAGCCGCTTCTCGAACAGAACCTTGCGCGTCCAAAGCTTCGATATCTTCTGGCACAACAACAAGGCGGACGTCGCCCTCGCCGCGAATATCCAAGGAGGCCATTTCGCCTTTCATCTCTTCGAGGAAAACCTCGAACACAGCCCATTCAGACACGGTCATATCGCCAGACACATCCAAGCGCGCATGGGTTCGCCGCAGAGGTTGGCCTGATGTTAATGCCTGACGTAAAGTTTCGAGTGAAACATCAACAGTTTCGGGCTGCAAGGTAGTACTCAGAACGGGCCAATCATATTGAGCGGTTGCTATCGCTTCGATCTGAGGTAGCGCCCCACGTTCAAGCGTCACCGCAAGGACTTGCCCCCGCGCACCCGACTTATGCCGATCAGGTTCAGGTGTACCGGGATAATGAATAAGCCCGTTGATCTCACGACGGGCGTGCCAATCTCCCAACGCAAGGTAATCCAGCTTGGCTGTCTCTGCGCGGGTGGGCGGGATGATCTCTCTATCTGTATCGCCTTCGGTGCCAAATCCCTGGACCGAGCCGTGCGCCAAACCGATGCGCAACGCGCCCTTTGGCGTATCCGCTGCGTCCATCCAGACGGTCAAATCTTGACCATGTTGAATGCGCGCCCAAGGCGCAGGCAATAGAAAGACACCTGTTTCAATTTTCACAGGGACCGCTTCGCGTAAAGTGTGAACATTGCCAGGCTTCACGACATTAATACGATCCCACAATCCATCGGGACCATCAGGGTCATGATTGCCCGGCAAGAGCCACCAGTTAATATCTGGGGCTTCGCCCATAATGGCTAAGGGCTGCCGTAATGTTGAGTTGGACGGAATAGCGCTGTCCCACACGTCACCTGCCACGAGAACATGGGTCGCCTTCTGTTCCCTTGCGACCTCTGCTATGCGCTCAATCACAGCCTGCCGTGCCAGACGCAGGGCACTTGCAGCCTCGGCGGGAAACTGTCCGAAGCTTTTCCCGAGCTGCCAGTCGGCTGTATGGATGAAAGTAAACGCCATATCGCACAGGACCGTGCCGCGAGAGTCTAGTCAAGCGAGACCTTCAATCTCAGGAACGGAAACACAGGTAAATTGCCAAACCCAATCCGTAGGTATTCTAAAATATGACAAATTCGCAATATAAACGACACTTGTCGTTTTGGGCTTGTGTTACGACAAATGTCGTCATAAGGCTTGCTCATGAGCAAAACGACAAAACCTTCTGCGGCCGAAACTGCGATCCTTGCAATACTCTGGGAACACCAGCCCAGCACCGTCAAAGCCGTGCATGCGATTTTGAGTACGACCAAGGACGTGGGTTACACGACGACTTTGAAGCAAATACAGCGGATGCACGACAAGGGTCTTGTGACCCGCGCCCAAGGTGAAGGTCGGTCTTTTCTCTATAGTGCCACACAATCAGAAGACCGAACTAAATCGGTCCTTTACGAGCGTTTCGTCCAAAACGCTTTTGGCGGGTCCACGAGCGAACTCGTCATGCATGCCTTAGGCAATGAAAAAACATCAGAGGCAGATATCGATGCGATCAGAGCCTTCATCGCCAAGCTCGACGAATAGGGAGACGAAAATGGGACCAGAGTTTACGCATATTTTGGATAGCCTTGGATGGGCTGTTCTTCATTCAATCTGGCAGGGCGGCCTTGCCTTCCTTGTCGTGGTGGTTTGGCGTTTGGCACTGCGTGGGCAATCGCCCGCGTTGCGACACGCAGGACAACTGATCGCTTTAATTGGATGTTTAGCTGCGTTTCTTTGGACCTTTGCGGTCTATCTTGGCCAATCTTCGATGAACATTGGCCTTATGAAAGCTGAAGGTGGTGCCACCCTTTCCGCTGTCACTGAGACTGGAACTCAAGGTCTGTTGACCGGTTTGATAGTGCCCTTTGACCCTGCTGCCTTCGTCACGCAAGCTGGCGTCGATTTCTCACATATCACCCCAGTCCTAGCCTGTTTATGGGCCTTGGGTTTCGCTCTCATGAGCCTCCATTACGCTTTCGCCTTTGGTCAAGTTCAGCAGCTTCGTGTCCTCGGCGTATCTGCGCCATCCGCGCAGTGGCAAGCTCGATTTACGGAGCTACTCAACCAAAGCCGAATTTCTGTTAATGTGAAGCTTTTAGTTTCCTCCAATATTTCAGGGCCGATGACACTTGGCATGTTAAAGCCAATCGTGCTTGTCCCTGTCGGCTTTCTTTCGGGATTGCCCAGTGACCAAGTCGAGGCCGTTTTACTGCACGAACTCGCACACATTCGCCGCTATGATTACGCGCTGAACCTCATTCAAACTGCGGTTAAAACAGTCCTCTTCTTTCATCCTGCGATTCACATTATTGCCAAATGGGCAGACCGTGACCGCGAACAAGCGTGTGATGACTTGGCCGTGCGTCAAGGACGCGATCCACTCTCCCTCGTCCGTGGATTGGCGTCTCTACGTCTCAACGCGCAGCCCCAATTAGGTTTAGCCGCTACAGGAACAGGTGAGGATTCGCCCCTGATGGATCGTTTAACTCGTTTGACGGGACACACTCAGGCGAAATCACAAACATGCGGGCGGCCAGAGCATATTGCTATGTCCCTTATCAGTGCTCTGCTAATTGGCTCCGTTTATTTAGGCAGCACGACGAACGCAAATGCACATCCTGTTCCACCCCCTGCGGCTTTGCCAGATAGTGTAATCACGGTTCCAGCGGTTCCACCCGTTCAACCTATACCTCCGGCTCCACCTGTTTTGCCAAATTTTGATCTATCAAAACTAAATAATGAAGACGGTTTTCAAAGCTTCATCGAAACAGATAGAGCTATCTACAAGAGTTTTGCAATCGCAATAGATCAATATGAAAATCGATTAGAAGCCTATATTGAAAATACCCGCCTGACAGAAGATCAACGTGAAGACGTCGTTGAAGGTTACGAGGACTTTGTGGAGGATATGGAGGAACTTTTCGAAGATCGCCAAGACGCCATTGTAGAGCGTTACGAAGACTATTCCGAAGCCAGACTTGAAGGTTTGAAATCAGCCGAAAAAGGGTTGATCGCGGCACAACGCCAATTATCCCGCACGGAAAGCCCCGACACCTATGACATGCAATTCAAAGCTATGGCCGAAGCCCGCAAGGGTATTGAAAGGGAATATGCGCAAACCAAAGCAAAACAAACCAAGGCAAGTCATCACCAAATCGAAGCCCATCAATCAATTAAAGAAGCCGAGAAACACGCCGCACTCGCTTTTAAAAACGCAGAAAAGGCGAAAGCTAAAGCGTGGAATAAAGCTAAGACGCATGCCCACTCAGATCAAATTTCTAGAGAACGTCATGAAAAATTTCGCGATGTCGTAATTGCAGAACTGCTCTCAGATGGATTGATTAAAAGTCCTAGGGAAACCGTGTTCCTCTCACATCCCGATAATGTAATGAGCTTAAATGGTAAGCCCGTTTCCAAAGGTTTGAGAGGGAAATATTGCGAGCTTCTCGACAAATACGGCTTCACAGATAACCGATCAGAAATCACAATTTCACCAAAGTCGATGACGATACTCACCGATTGGAAGAGTGGCCGCCACACGACACGTGTAACCTACGGCTCTTACTCGAACTAACCCCTCCCGCTCTCATCCAAGAGCGCACCTAAAGGTCCATCATGACACAATTTCTAAAACCGCATTTAGCGGTAACGGTCGCGCTCGGCCTAATTTTCTCCCAGATGCCTTGGCAATCTGCCCACGCTCAAACAGTTCAAGACTTCGAACCTGCGTTCTTTGAGCAATATGCGCCACGGAATGCGAGCGACATGATCGAACAGATTCCAGGCTTCCAACTCCAAAGCGCAGATAATCGACGCGGGCTAGGTCAAGGTGGGGCGAACGTCTTGGTGAACGGTGAACGTTTGACAGGAAAATCAGACGTTGGCGGGCAGCTCTCGCGCATCGTGGCAGAAAATGTTGTTCGGATCGAAATCCGAGATGGTGCTTCGCTCGATACCCCAGGGCTCTCTGGCCAAGTGGCAAATGTTATCACTAAGACAACAGGTAAATCTGGGACATGGAGTTGGGCGCCGGAATTTAGAGAACGCCAACCCATAAATCTTACGCATGCCCATTTCACCCTCTCTGGGAAAACAGGCAACCTCGGCTATTCAGCTGAACTGAAGAATGAAGCCCAAAGAAATGGCGACTGGGGGCCTGAAACCCTTACTCAAGCCGATGGCACGATTTTCGAAATTCGTGACGAACTGGGGCAGTATCGCTTCGATGGGCCAGGTGTTGTTTTAGATCTAAACTGGACACCCAAAGAAGACCATATCGGAAATTTGAACCTCGATTATAATAAGCAGAACTTTGCAAGTAACATACGTTCAAGTCGTCGCGCTCAAGACAATTTGGTCGGTATAACAAGAGGTCAAGATCTTGAAACCGTTTTCACGGGCGGTGAAGATGAATGGAACGCCAAGGTCGGCGCAGATTATGAATTTCCAGTCGGGCCCGGCAAGCTAAAAGCCATCGGCTATTATCGGTTTGAACGCTCCCCAACCCGTAATTCTTTCTCTGTCTTCGCCTTAGATGGTGAGCAATTGAGTGGATCTATTTTCGACCGTCTCGCAGACGAGGGTGAGGCGATTGCGCGGACAGAATATAGTTGGTCCCCAAGCGACGGTAGAGATTGGACTTTCGGCGTCGAAGGCGCATTTAATTTTCTGGATATTGAATCGGAGTTGCAGGTCTTTGACGACGGCACCTATGTCGACGAGGCGCTAAACGGTGCAACGTCTCGCGTTGAAGAACGTCGTACAGAAGCTACTCTCACACATAGCCGACCCTTGTCTGCGAAATGGGATTTACAACTATCTGGAGGCGTCGAATATTCGAAATTGAAGCAAACAGGTGGATTGTCACGTGATTTTATCCGGCCCAAAGGTTTCTTACTTGCTTCTTATAAACCGGATGAGAGCGCCTCATGGCGTTTGAAAATCGAGCGGGAAGTTGGACAACTCAGTTTTTTCGATTTCATTTCATCAGTGGACATCGTCGATAACATTGATCGCACTGGTAACGTCAACCTTGTCCCCTCCCAAAGTTGGTTTATCGGCCTAGAATATGACAAGAATTTTGGGCAAGGTTTTACGGTAAATCTCAACCCCTATGTTAGCTTCATTTCTGATCTCGTGGACCGCATCCCAATCGGGGAAGATGGCGACGCTGTCGGGAATGTGGATAATGCCGTACGCTATGGGCTCGACTTCAACACCAGCATCAAAGGGCAACGTTGGGGATGGGACGGGACGCAATTTGATTTAGATATTCAATGGCGAGACAGCCAAGTAGATGATCCAGTCACAGCGGTTGCGCGTCCATTAAGTCGGGACCTGAAAACATTCTGGCACGCTCGCATGCGTCACGATATTCCGAATACAGATTGGGCCTATGGCGCTGGCGTTCGCGAATACGCAGATTATAAAGGGTTTCGTCTCTTCACGACAGATGATCCGACTTTGGATCGCCCCATTACATATGGTTTTATTGAACATAAAGACGTTCTAGGCATGAAAATTAAAGCTGAACTCACCAATTTACTCAATTCTCGCGAAGATTTCACACGCGAAGTCTTTACAGATCGACGGGATCGTGGCGTGTTGGATTTCACTGAATTTGAATCACGGGAGTTCGGCCCCATTTTGAATATTGAGTTCAGCGGAACATTCTGAACAAAATGTGTAAATAAATACGTGAATTCGACATCCGTCCCTGTATAAAGGTGGTTCAGCTGGGGGGCGTGAATTGAGGCATTTTCAAAAAATAGCGCGACGTTTAACGTGCGCATGTCCAAAATGCGGATGCCCTGGCGCAGGTGGAAGGGGAAATTATACGTTTCGTTACGTCAGTTTCCCCCTCGTCTATTATGGGGTGCCGAAGAGTGCTTCTTCTTCCATTCGACGCAGTTTTTTCGGGCCCGATGAAAGCCTTAGCCTCAAGCCCCTCCCCTTGTTCAAGAAAGATCAATTTCGATTTTCCTTTGTTCGGAACCCTTGGGCCAGAGCCGTTTCAAATTGGCGGATGTTTTCGACCCAAGCTCATCGCCGGGAGCAAATAATTTCAATGGGCGGAGACCCCGACGCAACCTTTGCGGAATTTCTCCGTTTTGCTCAGCAAAAACCAAACCATCATTGGTTACCCCAATCCCTATATGTCCCAAAAAACCTATCATTCTTAGGTGCCCTTGAAAATTTCACGGAAGATTTTGAACGTGTTCAAAGGGTCGCAATTGAGGCCGGGCTCGTGGAGAGTGCGTTTACGCCACCTAATCTAAACAGCACGAGAAGCCGCCATTACTCGGACTATTTTAGTGATGTAGAACGTAAACTTGTCGAAGAGATGTACCGCGTTGACATCGACCGGTTTGGCTACACCTTCTGAAATTCTTTCTGAAGAAAACTGATGGACCGAATTTAATTAAAAACGTGTATCCGCAAACATATGTGCGGATACACCTATTTACGTCGAGGTGTTTTTATCAACCTATAATTAGGTAGCGGACTTGGGCTGATGGGCCAACTCTGTTTTCAAAGTGAAGCGCATTTACAGATATCCCGACCGTTAGAAATCCATTTGGACCGCTCGTCCCATCAGGGATATTGATGTCGACGTTTCTAGTTTTCGGCCCGAGGCTCAAAGAGACTAACTGGGGTGATCCGCCTATATCAAAAGCAAAAATCGCAGAGCTTTCGGCTTTGGGATAGACATTGAATTTTGTTGTTACAATAATTACGCCATGATCAACAGGAGGATTAAAAACCTGGACTGTATCCTTTTCGACCTCAAAGACACCAGAACGGATTTGACCTGTCTGTAATCCACCCGTCGGGTCGACAATTAACGCTGTTTTCCAGGCTTGCCCGTCCTGACTCACTTTCAGTGAGAGGGAGTCCTGACCAGACCCCGTCAAACCAATTTCCGCACGACCTGAATAGCCCGTGTTAAAGACGAGACTCGCAGTTTCGCCTATGGCGCTACGATTGAGGTGCAAACGATGTGACGGCGTTCCATCAAACAATGAGGCAGGACCGCTAACCGCCAGAACATTCGTTGCATCGGCATTGGCTCCGATTCCCAGCCCTGGCAGGTCATTCAGAGGTGCGGTGATATCGAATGAGGCATCAGTCTCCGCCTGCCAATTTTGACCGTTAAATAGATAGCTTTGGTCCGTGGTCTTGTCGTAAATTCGCCACCCCGTACGCGGTTGCCTGAATGTCCAGGCTACACCATCATAACTTGCGAGGGTATTGGCGTGGTCTGCAATATCTGTTGCGGGGGTATCTGAAATCAGGAAGCGCGTCTCTGATGAAGGGCTCTCTGGAAGCGTGTGAACATCGACGTTATCGACGGCACAATGCAGCAGAATATCAAGCGTTTGAAGTGCCTCATTATGCGTAATATGTTTGAGCGCTTGGCCGGGAATGAGAAGGGGTAAGTTTTGGTAAAGCGTGGCGTCTGACATGGAAACTCCGTGAAGGTAAAGGAGTTTGAGAGTATGTCAGGTTTTCTGACCGTGGAGACGGTAAGTAAATTTGCAATAATTCCAGAGCTTTGTGACGGTCTAATCTAGGGATGCATCGGTGACGGGCTGGAGGCGAACATGCGTTTGCTGCGTCTCCAATACATCACCCGCTAAGTGTTGCGGGGCCAGTACCTCATTATCTATGGGGTCCGTAATACACTGAGCTGCGTCATGATAATGATAGACTTCGACACCCTGAACGGGCGACACAGGTTCGGTCTCGCCGGCCGTTTTTGTTCGACCGCTTAAGGCGTTTTCAATGCACTTGAAGACGGTTGGGAACCGTCCATATGCGACTTGATTATGAATAAAGAAATTTACCAATGTCCAGACGCTCCGAAGCGGTCCGCTTCGACCACGTTTCAGAATACGCGCATAGTCACGATATTTTTTTAGGCTTGGCCGCGAGGTCTTCGTCTGGATGTGCCACCGCGTTATGGACAAAGGATCAGGGATCGCCACAAAACTTGCGCCAGATAGGTAGAGCCGTTGCCAAAGGTCCCAATCCATTGCGTAATGATTATTTGGATCGACGGGTGACAACGTGTCCCCTTCACAGATTTTTATCAGGGCAGATCGGTTGATAAAACACGACGGCTGGGCAATCGGGTTTTCACGAAGAAGCCTAGCTTCAACGGGGATGTCTCCATACCCAATTCGCAATTCACTCGCCTCTAAAATATCTGATCGTCCGTGGATCACGTCGGCGTTAGTTTCCTCAAAAGCCCTTAAAACGCGCGTCAGGGCCTCGGGATGCAACATATCATCATCATTCAACCAGCCATAATAACGGGCCTCTAGCGCTGTCCAGCCTTGATTTATGGCGTCGCTCTGTCCTTGGTCGTCACCTCCGCGCACGAATGCAATGATATCTTGGAAATCTGCTAAAAGCGTATGTAGATCTGGCGAATCATCAACCGCACAAACGGCGACCGTAACCTTGGACTTTTGAATCGCCAAAGATCGCAGGGTGGATTTCAACCAAGGCCGGTGACCTGGTCCGACAGGAATGACGATAGCGAAATCCGCAATCTCATCTTTATTTTTGTCGGATTGCACAGCCATCACTCTTACAGTTCATTGGGATCGTATTATCTTCTTGGAAAGACAATCAGCACTCCTATACCGTAAGAGATCCGCGCGCGTCTTTTTTATATTCAATTGATGCGACTGAACTAACATATGAGTGAAACGCAATCATGGACCTTCTTTGTACAATTGCAGATTCAGAACGCTACCTTTGGTGTCCCTGTTTTGTTGAGGCCTCTGGACGTCTTTGGATGTTCGCAAGTGCTTGGCCAAAAGCAGAAGGTTTCGATGGATGGCGCGAGCATTCACGAATAGTCGTGATTGAGTTGGACCCCACGACCTATGCCAACATTGGACCTTTCCGAACGATAGAACCCTTGGGACCTGATCGTGCCTTATATAGTCCGCGCGTTGTGTGTCAGGACAACGTCGCCTTTCTCGCATTTTCAGAAAGTCTACCCGGAAGCCGATATAGAGTTGGGGGGGCGCGTCTAAGTTTGGGCCGCTGGAATGTCCTCAGAACACGAAGTGATTTATTCGCCGATATAAAAGACACGTGGGATCAAGCATTATCCCAAGGCCCTACTTATCCAACGCCGTATCTCATGCCTGACGGTACATATGGAATGGTTTTTCGGATGGACGACAAAGCAAAACGTGTCACCCACCTTTACCATGCGGCGGCACCAGAAGGTTTAGGACCCTGGTCCGTACCACAACGCATTGAAATCGGTGAGAATGACAATTTGGATGACCCGTCCATTTGGTATGACGGGAATAAATATACTCTGTTGATGCGTGATATTGGCGGTACCATTACAGGCGCTGGATGGCCTGCTATTGGTCAGCTGCAAAGCGATGATGGAAAGAATTGGGAGCCTACGGAACACGGACATATGTTCAATCGAACACTCCCTGATGCCAGCGATATCCCGACGCTATTTTATAGAACAGAGCAACCGTCTGTTTTCAATCAGGGTCAAACCACTTTGATTGGGTTTGCTGTTACGTCTTCACCAGAGGCTGTTTCATATATTAGATTATATCGGTGGAAGGCTGGGCAGCCCTATCTCGAACGACCTGCGGACCCTCATAAAACCGAGCCTGAAATAGAGGGGCAAATCGCTGCAGTTCCGAGTCGAAAAACTATCGTGCCAGACTTACCTTTAGTAGACCGTATTCAGGCCCATCACCTGACCTATTTGCGGCCAGCACGCCTCAAGAGCCTTGAAGCAGAAATGGACAGTCTGCCCGACGGTGGTCAACCTGGCCTGGTTGTTGAATTTGGCGTAGCTTTGGGCGGCAGCGGCGCTTTATTGGCATCAAAACTGCCGCGCGGGATGGCCTTTGTTGGCTTTGACGTATTTGGCCAGATTCCGTCCCCCGATGAAAATGACAGTGCGCGTTCCCACGAGCGTTACGCCATCATAGATGCGGGCGAATCCAAAGGCCTCCACGGCGAAACCTATTACGGGTATCGTGAAAATTTAATTGATGAGGTCAAAGCCAACTTTGCGGCAATAGGCGCACCAGTCGACGGCAAACGCATCAAATTGGTCAAAGGTCTGTTTCGCGATACCGTCAATTTCCCCGAAGGCACGGTGATACGCTTAGCCCATATTGATTGCGATTGGTACGACCCAACAATGTTCTGCTTGGACGCCGTTGCGCCGTATATCCCTAAATGGGGAACCATTATCATTGATGACTTTGATGATTGGGAAGGATGTCGCCGTGCCACACATGAATGGCTGGCAGCCAACCCAGATTTTAGATTACGGGAAGTTCAACCCCATGCAATCATTCGTCGTTTCGAAATCTCGACACCTTAGGTTACATTATGCAAGCCCAATTTAGTAATGCGACTGCATTTGATCGCTATCCAGGCCTTATGTTGGCATTAAAGCGAATGAAAGGAAGCGCCAAGGCTGGTAGTCGCCCCCTTCGAATTTTATCCTATGGCTGCTCTATCGGAGAAGAGCTTATAACTCTCCGCCTCTATTTTCCTGATGCGGAGATATTTGGTTGCGACGTAAATGAAGGGGCCTTAAAGATCGCTTCTGGTATTGCCGAAAAGGTAGATGCGACGGTATTTAAATCAACAGACGCGTCTCTTCGTGAGCATGGTCCATTCGACATTGTGACAGCAATGTCTGTTTTATGCCTTCATCCAGCAAAGGATATAATAAAGAGATTCCCCTTTTCTGCCTACGAACACAATATTGGGGTTATTGACGAAGCTCTTTCTGATGGCGGTCTATTTGCACTTTTTAATTCGTCATACTTATTCCGCGGAACGACCGTAGCTGAACATTATCAGCCAATGGCGGCCGACACGGTTGGTTCCAATGGGTTTGCTACGAGGCATGCACGCAACGGCGATGTTCTGGCGACGCGAATTGCGTCGGACTTTGGCCTTTCATATAAAGTTGATGACATTGAGCGCATCCGCTTTGAAGATTTTATGGATTGCATCTATAAAAAGCGTTCTGGAGAAAAATGGCCCGATCGAAAATATATAAAAGTTGATCAAGGCTTTGACTGCTCTGAGACAAATATCGCTTATTCTTGGTCAAAATCCGAGCATCTGGACGATATCGATCAAAAGTCACCCGAAGGTATAATGGATATGCGCGTCAGTTTTCGCCTCATTAAAGCTGATAAACATCAATCACAACTTTTCTCGGAAAGAGCGACATCACGCCGTGACCTGTGGCATGGCGGTTATCGCGGCAAATCAAAGTTCATTTGTCCCGCCTGGATGGACTATAGTTAAACCCTCTCGGGTTAAAAAAATGTCTGTTCGATACAAAAACCCCCGCTCAGTGGCGGGGCTAAATATTGGCTTTAGACGCAATCCTATTCAGGATAATTTTCTTTATACCACTGATAGGCTTGGCGGATGCCTGTTTCGAGGTCCGTCTTGGCTTTCCAGCCCATGTTTTGCAGACGCTCTGAACTCATAAGTTTGCGCGGCGTACCATCAGGTTTGGACGTATCGAAACGAAGTTCGCCTTCGAACCCAACCACGCGATTGACTGTTTCGGCCAGCTCACGAATCGATACGTCATCGCCGTAACCGATGTTGACGTGGTCATAGCCAGAGTAATTTTTTAGCAAGAAGATACACGCATCTGCGAGGTCTTCGACGTAGAGGAACTCGCGTTTTGGCGTACCCGTGCCCCAAACTTCGAGGGATGCTTCGCCGTTTTTCTTGGCCGTATCCGCTTTACGAATAAGAGCGGGTAGAACGTGCGATTTCTTGAGATCGAAGTTATCAAATGGACCATAGAGGTTTGTTGGCATACCTGAAATAAAGTCGAGCCCATGTTGACGACGATAGGCTTGGCATAATTTAATGCCTGCAATTTTTGCGATTGCATACCATTCGTTCGTTGGCTCAAGAGCCCCCGTTAGAAGTGACTCTTCTTTGATCGGTTGCTCTGCGAACTTTGGATAGATGCAAGAGGAGCCAAGAAAGAGAACTTTTTCGGTTTTCAAATCAGCTGCCGCTTTGAGGATATTCGCCTCAATCATCAGATTGTCATAAAGAAAGTCAGCAGGGTATGTGTCATTGGCGAGAATTCCGCCAACTTTTGCCGCTGCAACAATGATCGCATCTGGCTTCGTTTCACCCAACCAGTTTTCAACTTGGTCCTGACGGATCAAGTCAACAACGTCGCGACCAGCCGTAATGACTTCGGCTACATTTTCTTCTTGCAGGCGACGCACAAGCGCCGACCCAACCATGCCGCGATGACCCGCAACCCAAACCCGTTTCCCGGTCAGGTCGTAAGGCTTCATGTCAGAGGACTGATTAGTCATGGCGGTTCTTACGGTCCATTTCTTTGCCGACCTGAATAAGGTCAGCAGCCATCATGTCGCTTACAAGGGCTTGGAATGTCGTTGTCGCTGTCCAACCAAGGACTTCGCGCGCTTTTGTCGGGTCAGCCAGAAGCTCTTCAACTTCTGTTGGACGGAAATAGCGAGGGTCGATCTGCACGACGAGCTTACCTGTTTCGGCATCATGTCCCACTTCATCAACACCTTCGCCAGACCATACAATTTTACGGTCGACATGTGCGAATGCAGCTTCAACAAATGCACGAACTGTGTGCATTTCGCCTGTGCCGAGAACGAAATCATCCGGTGTGTCATGCTGAAGAATACGCCACATGCCTTCGACATAATCACGTGCATGGCCCCAGTCGCGTTGAGCGTCGAGGTTGCCAAGATACAATGTGTCCTGAACGCCAAGATGGATAGCGGAAACAGCGCGCGTAATTTTACGTGTCACGAATGTTTCGCCGCGCAATGGGCTTTCATGGTTGAACAAAATGCCGTTCGTCGCAAACATACCATAGGCTTCGCGGTAGTTCACTGTGATCCAGTAAGCATAGAGTTTCGCAACCGCGTAAGGCGAACGCGGGTAGAAAGGGGTTGTTTCAGACTGCGGAACTTGCTGAACAAGGCCATAAAGTTCGGACGTTGACGCTTGATAGAATCGTGATTTCTTTTCCAAACCAAGAATTCTGATCGCTTCCAAAATACGGAGCGTTCCGAGCGCGTCTGAGTTGGCTGTATATTCTGGCGCATCAAAGCTGACTTGAACGTGTGACTGCGCGCCGAGGTTATAAATTTCGTCAGGTGACGTTTCTTGGACCAAGCGGATGATATTGGTGGAATCCGTTAGATCGCCGTAGTGTAGAACCAATTTTGGGTCCGTGCTATGTGGGTCCTGGTAGATGTCATCAATACGTGAGGTATTGAATGAGGACGAGCGTCTCTTAACGCCATGAACGGTGTAACCCTTCTCGATGAGGAGCCGCGCTAGGTAAGCTCCGTCCTGTCCGGTCACGCCAGTAATTAGAGCTGTCTTGCCCATGTTATTCACCATCTTTTATATGTTAAAACTTCGCCCGCTAGCTTGTAGCATCGAGCGTAAATATCAAAACTGCTTCAAGATGCAAGTCAGGAAACATTTTCAGGGTTTTCCGCGGTTTAATCAGTCGGATACGTGTGTTTTCGCTTCTCAAAAAACTCAATAAGTGAGTCCCCACCGCCTGCTGGCGTCCGAGATTGGTCTTGAAATCCCTGACCCCAAAAAATGTCGAGATAGGCATGACGAAAGCCACTTTGTTTTCTTTTGAATCTAAAATTCTCGAACAGGGTACGTCGGGCACCTTTCATCGGAACGGGCATGACCTCTCGTCCCATAATACGTTCCAAATTTACATAGGAACGACCATGACCATCCATCAGGCGCTTGAGGTATTTAAGCTTGAGGCGAGGCGATGTAATATGATGGCGAAGTTGTAGGTCGGGACGATAAGCGACCTTGAAGCCTAAGAGATAGCTGATCCGAGAGAGGAGTGAGTCCTCGCCAGATAAGAGATGTTTACCTGAACGGCCCAAACCCGCAGCGGCCTCAGCATTATTGACGAAATCACAGTAAACTTGGCCACATTCTTTACGGACGACAATACCTGCGCCAATAGGTTCATGCTCGCCCCACTTATCACCTTCACCCGTGCGTTCCATCATCCCGATATCTCGGACACCCAAATGCGGTAAGAAAGCTGATTGTAACCAGCCTACACGCTTTTCGAAAACACCATGGCAAATACCGCCAAATACACCAAGTTCTGGTTCTTCCGCAGCAATGGCAAGAACGGTTTCAAGGTAACCGGGATTCAACTCATTATCATCATCAATGAAACAAATACGGTCTGCGCGCGCGGTTTCAAATCCACACACACGACCAAAGGTTAGACCTTGTCGCATTTCGACAACAAGGTTGACGGCACGACCACATAAACGCTCCAAGCGAGCCTTATCTAACGGCGGATTGGAATTATTATCGACGACAATTAATTCATATCTGGAGCTATCCAAAGTTTGTGCCGCAACCGCACGCAATGAACGGAAGAGGAGGTCTGGACGTGGACTATAGGTGCACATGATAACCGATAGTTCTGGCTTGATTGTCTCATCAGACATCTTGATATCCTTCCGTCCATGTTCCGTAAGCCCAAGCTCGTTTTGGGTCTACGGCACTCTCCATTCCGCGCGCTTTCACAGTTTCCACGTCCTGTGATTTTAACACGAGAAGCTTATAATCCGTACCGTTGGATTGATAAATATATTGGGGGTCATCTACGCCCGGCATTACCATTGGGTCGCGAGGCACTTCGTCCAAATAGTTTGGAACAAGGCCCGGAATCCATTCTTCTGCTGGCAGGCGATTGCGACCAATCCCGAACCAACCAGCCCCTGTTTCGCCCGTTTTCGGGAAATGACCTTTATCGTCGCGGAACTGCATCAGAGCTTCCGTAATCGCCCCGATATCATCAATGCGTTGATCGAGAAGCGCCTTCGGATCGGTAAGAATAGCGTGACTTTTAACTTTTTCCTGCACGTCGGCAGCTTCACGTTTCTCGCGTTCGCCCAAAACAATTTCATGCTGGTAGAAACTAATCGCGTCTTCTGTTGGGCCATCATAGATGATGTTACCGCTATGTAGAACAATGCTTCGATTACAGACACGACGCAAAATACCAGGGTTGTGTGAGGCGATAACGAGTGAGCCTGAACGTTCGACAAGCGCGACCATCCGTTCCTCAGCACGCGAGCGAAATGCGCGGTCACCCGCAGACAGCCATTCATCCATAACCAGATTATCCGCAGGAAAACTTGTCGCAATTGCAAAGGCCAGACGCATACGCATGCCAGAGGAATAGACCTTCATTTTCAAATCTAAGAAGGTACCTAGTTGGGAGAACTCCAAGATCTCAGCCACACGATCTTTGATTTCAGCATCATTGAACCCAAGCAAGCGCCCACGAATCCAAATATTATCACGCCCCGATGCATCATTATCAAAGCCGAGGTGAAGATCGAGCATGGAAGAGACGCGTCCGCGAACCCGTACTTCGCCCTTATGGGGGTGATAAATGCCACAAAGCGCGCGGAGCAGAGTAGTTTTACCTGACCCATTTTGCCCCATGATTCCGAGACGCTCACCATGCTTCACACGAAAGGAAATATTGTTCAAAGCCGTCAGACTTCTCACCGTATTTTTCTTTGTCACCAGTGTTCCGTCACGTGTGCCAGCCGTATTTTTATCAGCCTTAACAGCATGACCATGCAGCAATGGAAAATGAATGGATACGCCATCAAACACGATTTTATCGTCTTGGCTCATGTCCGATGTCATATTGTTCGAATGCGCCACGACTATATCCAGTAAGAGATTTTTTTCACGGAAAACCGGAACGCTAAAATTGAGGCTAGGATCGTCAAAATCGTCAAAATGATGGCGGCACTATAATTCAACGTGGAGGGGATTTCGCCCAATAGTGGTGCCCGCACAATCTCTAAAAAATGATAAAAAGGATTGTAATTCATGAGCCATGCGTAATCTCCGAGACGGCGCGCGTCCCAAAAAATCGGGGTCATGAAAAAAGCGAAGCGGAGTGCGGATTGTATCAATCCATTAAAGTCACGAAAACGCGCTGCCAAAATTCCTGCTAACAAGCTCGCAGCAAATAAGAAAATAAGCACGAGAAGAAATGCGGGAATAGCTAAAAGCATTAAGGGCTCAGGCCACATTTTCAAAAAGCCATACATCACAACCACAACAGTTGACTGATATACGAATAAAATCAGATGTTTGAGGTTCAAGCGGTACAGAAAGAATGAATACGGCAACTTTACTTGCTTCAGATAGATAGCGTTCCCCTGAAACACGCCAGAGCCATCCGTAATAACGCCTGAAATGATGTTCCAAACAGTCAGCCCAACCGCGACATAGGGCAAATAAACTCTGATATCTGCGCCAAGAATTTTTGAGTACATGACCGCTAGGCCGAGCACGATCAAACTGTGCATGATAATGAACCAAAGTGAGCCTAAGACAGCTCCGCTGAATCGACCTCTGACATCACGGACAGCAAATTGGGTCCAGAGTCGAGAGCGCACTAAGCCATCCTTCAGATCTGAAAACGCATCTCGGAAAGTTGCTTTTTCAGAATTGAATATAACGACCGGAGTGTCTTCCGTCATTGGGCTTAAGCCTTGTGGATTATCATAGGTGATGTGCGAGACCGTTCTCATCTAGGAATCCGACCATACGGTCATATAAGACACGATATTGCTTGTTGACGGGGTCCCAGTCGTAATCATTCAAACGGAATGTGCGGCCAGTATCCCGAATATCGAAGGCAGGTGCCTGAAACAGGTTCGCCATTTCCTGAACACGACGGTCATGATTGGCAAAGAGCACAGGAACCCCTTGGCTGAGGGCCATGATATTACCATGTAAACGCGTTCCGGCCATCAATGTGAGAGACTTTGCATTTCTAAGGAACTCATGTGTTTCAAGCGCAAAGAAGCTATCATCGAGAATGGCTTTTCTCGCCTTTGATGGCAGCTCTGCATAAATTTGGTCGATTTGCGCGCGTAAATGCGCGGTATCATACTGGTCGATTTTGCAATCCAGTAGCTTCCAGTCGTCATTCTCAAGTGTTTTGTCGTTCATATCATGAAAGACAGGGTCTTGACGCACAGGTATATCAATTCGATGATCGGTCCGAGCCCCAATAGAAAGCGTGTCACGCGCCGTGATATAGCGCTGCATAACGACTTCGCCACCCTGGCAAATTGGGATCAATTTTTTAGATTTACGGCTTAATTCGCCTATGGCCCGCGTTTGGAACGCATCGAGCTCTGGGCGAGCCCCCATATTTGTGATGGTCCACCCAACGCGATCGAGAGACGGTTTTGAGATCTTCATCTTCCGATCCAGCGACCAAAAGAGACTTGGGCAGCCGACGACACGTGTATTGTCAATGCCGTAGCGGTTTAAAAGTTCTGCCGATTGATCACCACGCACTTGGCTGGAGACGCAACGGTCGTGAAGCGCCTTCAGTGAGTCGACATCAGCTTCTTCAAGATGCGTCTTCTCATCCAAGCCAAATTGGAGGCCGAGACTCATGAATATAATCGGGATTTTGATCCGTTTTTCAATAAATCGGGCGGGCAAGTATTTCCCAAAGAAACCAGGAAACAGGCAGTTTTGCGCGACAAAAATAATCGCATCACAATTTTCATTTACATAGTCAAAATAACGCTCGGGCGCGTCATGTTTCAGAACGCAAAACTCGTCAACGTCTAGAATGCGGGCAATGGCCAAAGAGACAAAATTGTCTCCGACATTGAAAGGCGGCGCACCCAGGAACGGATGTGTTTCCGCCTGACCTGGCCGCTTTGCATATGCGACAGGTTTCCCGTCTAGCAAAGAATGACGGTTAAAAATCGCGAGCCTCGGCTTACGACCCTTTGGCGTCTCGGCCTTAACGGACTCAGCCACCCGCCCAACAGCGCGTTGCAACCCAAGTTGAACTGTGCGCGTCTTGCGGCGAATGGACGAGGTCGTTGGCATGGAACGTATCTACCTAAAAATTCGTATAGTCAGGTGTGAAGTAACCCCATGCCCAACAAACACCCCCGCCCGAACGCTTTGGATCAGCTTTGGCAGGATCGACTTTGGAAAGCTGGTCACAATCGCCGGTCTTATGGGCAACCAACTTATAACCCGAACCGTTTGATTTATACATATACTGCGGTGATGTAGGTTCCATTCCAGATTGCGGGTCTACAGGTGTCTCTGGGATATAATTTGGAACGAGACCAGGTATCCAAGCGGTTTTTGGTAAAGTCGGCGTATGAAAGACCGAGGCCCAGTTTCCATTCTCAGTTTCTGGATAGTTTCCAGTTATATTATAGTGCTGCTCAAGAGCCGCAGCGAGATCGGCAAGATCCGATTTGCGTTGATCAAATAAAGTCTCGAAGCCACCAGCAACTACAGCCTCCACGACGGGTGTTGACGGCTTAACTTTAATCTCTGATGGACCGTCGTTACAGGCCACAAGAATGATAGCAGCCGCACAAGAGAGTGACAGGCGAGCAAACAATGACGATTTCATTATAAATATCCTTTAGGTGGAATTTTAAGTGTAAGATTGGATGAGATATGTTTCGCGTTGATCATACGCGCACATTGCAGTGAATTCACACTTACGTTTCATCCATCTCCAAAGCACAGGCAATATTGACCATTGTATCAATTCGCTTCGCGCTAGAGGGGCCGAATTTTCGACCCCATCGATAGAACCGAGAGCGTTGTAGCGCAATTGCATGGTCAGACATGGTATTGAATTCTTCGGCCAAGATACGCCGGCGAAGAGAGAGTTCCCGGTATTTGGCGACAAGCACCTCTTTACTCATAGTTTCCAAAATATCTTCGTCTAAATCAGAGTCACCAAAGCTCGCCTTTAGTGAAGCCTCATCCGCAATCGCGAGACTTCCGACTAGACGATGACTTGCACCGCGTTTGCGCAATTGGAGACGCCAAGCCAAATCGTTCAGAGACCCGAGGGCCGAATTTGCAAGACCTATCAAGACGCTGACACGACGGGGATCCAGATCCCCCCCGCTCGTCTCTATGGCTGTGAGTTCCCGCCGAAGGGTTTGGAGGGAAAAGCGACCCGACTCAAGCTTGCCGAGACTGCGAGAGATGAGTACATCCTCACCGCACACGCGCAAATCAGACCCTTTCGGGTCCGCAGCGTTTGTTTGCTTAGTTTCGGTATCGGTCATGAGACATCCAACTCTTGGCTATATAGCATTGCTAATAGGCAATCCTTTAACCAATGAGAAGAGCTAGTCCAACATCTCGTTGGCAAGATCGTCTTCGATCTCTACCTCAGGCACGCCCTCATGGCCTTTGCCATAAGTTACAATCACTTCTAAATCATCGGCCTCGCCACCAACCTGACGAATTTCACCCGGCCAATAGCTAGATTTGCGTTCAATTTCACAGCCATTGAATTTTAGGATGTAATTTCCGTCGTCTTTATAGCTGATTTCAAGAACTGTATCGTCTGCATCCGCAGGGATATCAGCCTTAATTTTAAATCCGTCAGCCCACTCACCGTCAAACAGTTCGTTTGTTGTGAGGGTTTCCGTTTTAGCGTCTAGCTCGATGAAAAACTTATAACGGCCATCCCAATCTTCGAGATTGATGTAAAATGAGGCCGTTCTGTCTGACGTTACAACGTCCAGCTGGTCGCCCGGAAGGAATGGCTTAGGTGAAAGCTCTGCATATACTCGGTATGACATGGTGCGCCCTTTAGATTATTTTGCCCATATTTTGAAATATCGACACGACATAGCAAAGCATACGGACAAAAATCAACATCTTTACCTAATATAAACATGTTTTTACGCGGCTTTCGCCTCACAAGTGTGCGGCTTTAGGACATTAACCTTTGGTCCAACCCAAAGCGCGCTCCTGGCGCGAGGCAAAGTTCCAATTATAGAGATTTACGTTCCTGTCCCCATACCGCATACGCAATAACTTTAATACAACTCGGAATGGAAAACGTGAGCGCATACTCATATTTTCGGCATCATAATAGCCGCGCAGATCAAAGCGTTTGTAAAGGAACATAAAGACGCTCGCCAATTCCCCGTCACGCGGACCATATTCCTCTACGATCTTGAACATTTCGTCAGCGATCTTGCGACCACCCGTCGATGTCAAGTTTGTGTCAGAGAAGTAGTAGATCGACGTCACGGATGGCAAGGAAACAAAGACCGCGCCAGAGGCCTTGAACTTGCACCAAAGCTCCCAGTCAAAGGCATAACGCAACTTATTACTGACAGGCCCGATATTGTTGTGAAGGCTTGCGCGCCACAATGTTGACGGCTGCTCAATCGTATTTTTGATGAACAGGTCATCATAATAATGCGGGTCTGGGCGCGTCACAACTTCCGCGCCGCCGTCGAACACACGCAAACAGCCAGATGTGACAACATCTGCATCTGGACGTCGCAAGAATTCACGCGCTAAGCGACGCAGCGCACCTGGACGCAGGGCATCATCCGCACATAACCACCCGTAGAGCTCGCCCGTTGCTTGGGCAAAACCTTTGTTGATCGCGTCAACTTGGCCTTTATCAGGCTCACTGATCCAATAGTCGATGAAATCGCCATAGGATTTGACAACCTCGACAGTTTCATCTTCTGAACCGCCGTCGATTAAGATGATCTGTAGGTTTGGGTACTTTTGGTCTCTCAGGCTGTCGAGCGTCCGCGCCAAGGTTGGGCCAGCGCGAAAGCAAGGCACAACCATTGAAATGAGCGGAAGCTCTTCAACTTTAACCTTATCCGCCCAATCGCGAAGAACCCGCTTTTTGGGCACTTCAGGCTCTATGATGTCCGTGTCAGCCATGACCGATCTCTAGATCTAAGCCGCAGCGCTTGAGCTGTCAGCATCAGTCGTCATGTGAATCAAGTGATCGCTGATCTCGATACCGCTTTTTTCAAAGCCTGCGCGTAGAATTTTTGCGATACGAATACGATTTGCATCGAACTTATCCGCGTCGAACTGAACATTCTCCAAGAGTGAGGCAAGTGTCGCGCCCTCAACAATGTGTTTCGCATCAAGATATGGCAGACACATCATGTCGACCAACTCAGATGTTCGTGCATCATGCGTGATAACCACACCAGGAACGTCAGCCGCCAAAGCCGCCATATTACCATGAAGACGTGTACCAAAGCAGACGTCAAAAGGCTTAACACCCGCCATCCAGCTTTCAACACTCCAATATACCCGGCCGCGGTCCTGCATGTAGTTATTGAAGCTATCGAAGTCGGACTTCGGATCAATAATACTGCGAAATGAAAGCGCCGCGGAAAGTTTCACTTCCTGCGGGCGACGCATCACATAGGCCATTGTGTCTGGTCCACCTGATTGCTGAATATAGATACCATTTTGCTCACGCGTGAGACGGAACAAGACGCGTTCGAGATCGCGCTTATAACTGTTCATGATTTCAAACGGGCTGGCAGCTGTCAGTGCGAGCTTAACATCCTCATTTGCCTTAGCTTTCTTAACAGACGCGTCGAGCTTGGCCTGAACGGTATGGCCGAGTTTCTTGTTCGGATTGATAAGCAAGGACGGACAACCCAAAGGAATCGTGTTCGCTACGCCAAATGTTTCACACACAGTTTCGGAGAATGTCCCCCGAACCGTGACCATTGTCGCACATTCAGAAAGCGTTTGACCTAAATCCTGTAGAGTTGCCTCACTCGTCATTGTCTTCAGGAAATCACCAGCTGTTTCAGTCTTAGGCGCCTGTGCGCCAAGACCAAGAACAATCGTCGGAAGCTTTGACGCACGAATATAGCCCGTCAATCCAGACCAATCCGTATTGACGCGAAAATGGTTCGCAGCTGGTACGATCAAATGCGTCGCGTCTTTAACAGCGTCTCTGTCTCCATAAGGTACGCCACTTTCACCCACAAAAACATGCGTCCCGCCGATGAGTTTGTCAGCAGCATACTGGAACATGAAATTGCCGGTGTTCGCACCCGCAATTTTAAGCAGACGATCTGTATCGATCGTGTTCGGTGCGTCAACACCGCCAGGTGTAGCCAGAAAAGCGTAAGTTGGTTTAGACAAGTCAAATCTCCAAAGCGCGCGGTACGGTAAAGTGCAAGCTAGGTATCAACCTGCAGTCTTACGGTCAGTATAATTTAAGAGTGTATAAATGATTCAGAGGCGCAAAACCATATGTAAATGCCTTCGTCAAGATAAGTCCTGTCCATTTACCATAGTTTAAGAGGTTGCGATGCAAATTTAACGATGAAATTAGACGGTGGGTTGCCCCTCTAATTCGGGGAAGTAGACCTACGCAAACCTTTGGTTTATGATGATATATGTCAAAAATAGAAAAATTTAGGAATGATGAGACGGTTCTCGCAGAAATAGAAGATGCGCTGCGACATCATGGCCCGCAATCCGGCACGTGGTTGTCTGAAACATTCCCTGACGTACATCCGATCGGCCTCTGGCGGATGTGTTACGGCTCCAACCGTATTTTAATTCAAAATTGCGCGCGGTATTACCTTCGATATGACGTGACGCGGGACAATATGTTGCGGTTAAGCCCATCAATCCTGCGTGACTTCCTTACGTTCAGTTTGATTTACCTACCCGAGCAGGGCGTGGAGTCTGTCGAGGCTGGCACGCGTCTCGCTAATCGTTTTCGTCGTATTTCACTTCGCAAACTCTCCCTCGCTAGGGAAGCACTCTTGCGATTGCCATCGGACCTTCAAAAGGAAATCAATGATAACTGCGTTGTCTTCCTCTCTGGTGATATCGCCTATTACCTAGCCCATGACACACCACGCCAGCACGACACATTGAATGTCCCCATTAAAGGCTCGGATATAGATATTGTGATCATTAATAATTTGGAGTCCGACCCAAAGAAAATCGCCGCGATTGAATCTGAACTCCTAAAGATCAAACGCCTTTATCTCGTATCTCCTGACATTCGCGAAGAATTAGACTTTATCGTAAAACCTGTCGGCAGAATGCTGGATCAGCTTTCCTACCAAGATATTCATCAGAAAATCGCTACGAAAATCCTATATGAAAGTTATTTCCTGATGGGACGCGTCGACATCTATCAGTCGTTGATGCGGCATTTAGATGTCACCGGTGCGCGCGCAAAAATTGAAGCCGACTTCGAAGTCGCCTTGGGCGAGCGCAAACAGACAATCGGGAAAATTATGAACCTATCCTACGAAAAATCGGAACAAGATAGTAATGTGAACTCGTTGTTTTACGCCTCGCAGGAGCGTCTTGAGTTTACTTAGGGCCCACCAGCGCCGCAATGCGCTCTGCTTCCGCAGCCATGCATAGGATATGATAAAATGTGCTGGCGGGAATTGTCTTGGCAATATTGGTGCCACAGGCATTAATTTGATCATTCCACAGCCCGTCCTGCGTGAGGTAGGTCGGGAACAATGCGTCAATGGTCGCGGCGGCCATGTCTCTGGCACCTGACGTCCCTTTTTCAGCCATTGCGAGATGAGCTTTGATCACTTCAGTTTGCACCCAAAGGCGTTTGGTTTCGCGCCGCACATCTCCAGATTTTGTTTCCTCATCATTTAGGAACCAGCCACGATCATGTATCGCTGTCTGGTAAAGTTCGGCCTGATACGTGCTGACGGTTTCGCCCGTAGCTTTCTCATATTGCCCTAAGAGCCAGACCCATTCCATGCCGTGCCCAGGTTCAGCCGTTTGACCCTCATCCCCTGCAGCGAGTGTCCAATCTGCGTCGAAAAATTCGCTGATCGTGCCTGCATCAAATATGTGTTTCTTAAATATTTCAAAAACATGAGTCGCATATTTGAGATGCTTGGCCTGTCCTGTGACGCCATGCAGAAATAGGCTGGCTTCCAAAAGATGCATATGTGGATTTTGACGACGATCATTAGAGAGTCCTAATTGGTTCGTTTCAACCCAGCCACCTTCTGGATGGGTGAGGTTTTCGTCAATCCAGTGTAGTAAATCTTCTGCGTCTTTGAGATATTCAGAACCCTTTGTGAGCGCGTAGAGACTGCTGGCCGCTAATATATAAAAGGCATGATCGTAAAGATCGCGCATGTCATTCGTGACACGACCATCTATGCTCACGCGGTGGACATAGCCCGTCGCCTGCATCTTTTTATAGGTTGCTTCGGCAATTTCTAACCCGTCGAACCACCCCAGCGACGTCGCTTTGGAATAGACGTAAACCTGCCTCGCCAACACGCGCCAACGGCGCTCTGCGGTTAAATCGGGTTGTCCATCAAGATGCAAATGTTCGACCCAACACCCCGTTTCTAGATGCGCCCGTTCAGCCCAAATCGGCAGAGCTTGTTCGCTGCACCAACGCCTGAGGCGCACAGCACTTTGAGTTAGGGCGTCACAATGCGTCACGATTGAGACCCTAGCCTAACTTTGCAGACTGGCGGATAAGGGCGCGCGCGCCCTCACCAATATCTCCATGCGTGCGAGCATAGGCCATGACAGCTTCAAAATAACCGAGTTTAGAGCCACAATCGTAATCTTGGCCCTCATAAGCGAAAGCATGGAAGTCTTGCGTTTCCATCAACCGCGCCATCGCGTCGGTCAGTTGAATCTCGCCGCCAGCTCCAGCGGCTTGATCTTTGAGCAAACCCATAAGTTCAGGTTGCAGGATGTAACGACCTGTAATCTTCAGGTTAGAGGGCGCTTCGCTAACAGCAGGTTTTTCGACCATGCCCTCCATCGCGATAATTTTCTTAGAGCGGAAATCTTCGCCAGCCTTTGGCTTGATAACGCCATAATCTGACACGCGGTCTTCAGGTACCGAATCCACAGCAATGATGTTCCCGCCGATTTCATTGTAAGCTTCGATCATTTGCGCGAGGCAGGATTTTTTGGACTGTATCAGCACGTCAGGCAACAGGACCGCAAAGGGTTCATCGCCAATGACATCACGCGCGCACCAGACTGCATGACCTAGACCCTTTGCCTGTTGCTGGCGGATGAAACTCATCGTGCCTTCAAGCGGTTGCTTGGCCTTCAGGTCGTCATAGATCGCGGTTTTGCCTTTCCGCTGCAGCGAGTCTTCCAACTCATAGGCACTATCGAAATAATCCTCGATGGAACCTTTGCCGCGCGCGGTGACAAATACGAAATGTTCAATCCCAGCCTCAATCGCCTCATCGACGACATATTGCAGCGCTGGACGATCAACGATGGTCAACATTTCCTTTGGAACCGCCTTGGTTGCAGGCAAGACCCGTGTGCCGAATCCAGCAACAGGGAGGACAGCTTTTGTAACGCGTTTCATGATATTATCCGAACTTTGTGCAATCTTGGTCTCGATTTTCGTCTTGTGGTGCAGGACTAGTGACTAGATTTTTTGATCAAACTCACCAATTTCAGAGTATTTCGACAAACGGCTTTCGATTTCACGGAACATACCGATCATGTTTTCCTCAGAGGTTGGACTTTCGACAACCACAACAAGGTTTGGTGTATTCGAGCTGGCGCGCATTAAGCCCCAGGTCCCATCTTCCAAGGTTAAGCGAACACCGTTGACAGTATTCACATCAACGATGGACTGACCCATGATCTTCACACCCGCGTCGGCGTCGGCCTGTGCCGTGGTGACGATATCATCCATGACACCGTATTTTTCTTCATCGGCACAATAAGGGCTCATCGTTGGCGACCCCCATGTTTTCGGAAGCGCTTCACGCAAATCAGCCATTGTTTTACCAGGGTTGCGATCCAACATTTGTAGAATAGCAATCGCCGAAACGAGGCCGTCGTCATAGCCCCTACCAAGCGGCGCATTAAAGAAGTAATGGCCTGATTTTTCAAATCCGACGAGAGCGTCCAAGTCATGCACGCGGCGCTTAATATAGCTATGGCCAGTTTTGTAATAATCTGTTTTCGCGCCATTGGCTTTCAAGACGGGGTCTGTGTGATAGAGGCCCGTTGATTTCACATCGACAACGAATTGTGCGTTTTCATGGATCGCAGAGAGGTCACGCGCCAGCATGACACCGACTTTATCCGCAAAAATTTCTTCGCCCGTGTTATCAACAACGCCGCAACGGTCACCATCGCCATCAAAGCCCAGCGCAACTTCCGCTTTGTTCTCAAGACAGGCGTCTCGCATCGCATGGAGCATTTCCATCGCTTCGGGGTTTGGATTGTAATTCGGAAAACTCCAATCCAGATCGCATTCGACAGGCACAACATCTGCGCCGATGCTCTTCAATGTTTCCTCTGCAAAAGCACCTGCCGTTCCGTTACCGCAGGCCGCAACAACGCGGATCGGACGGGAAAGCTTAACATCTTTTGTTAAGTCCTCGATATAGGCTTCGCGAACACCTTCAACATAGCGGTATGACCCGCCGGCGCGTGCAATGCTTTCGCCGTTCAGGACGATCTCTTTGAGGCGGCCCATTTCATCAGGGCCAAAGGTAAGCGGGGCTTGAATGCCCATTTTCACACCTGTCCAGCCATTCGAGTTATGGGAAGCCGTCACCATAGCAACGCCTGCACAATCCAGATGGAATTGTGCGAAATAGGCCATTGGCGAAAGCGCCAGACCGATGTCATGCACATTAATTCCAGCGCTCATCAAACCCGCTGTGAGGGCCATTTTGATCCCGAGGGAATAGTGA
>CALHXF010000029.1 GCA_938040095.1 uncultured Caulobacterales bacterium | reverse complement strand
AACGTATGGGGCCGATCCGTGACCATATCTTGGAGGATCCAGATGGGTTTAACAGCTTGGTCGAAAACCTCGCCGATCACGGTTTAGAATTCGGAACCGAAAGCAGCCTCACGAATATGCCGCGTGGTTTCACAGAACATGTCGATCATGAATTGGCTTGGGCGCTCCGCATGAAGAATTTTATGGTGACTCGCCCAATGAAACGCAATGATTGGAAGGGTGACGGCGTTGTGAATACGGTCGTGGATTTTGCGAAAGCGACGACTGCGGTGTTGGATTTTGGGTTGGTCAGCGTGGACAAGCCGAAGATCTAGCAGGTAAACCTATGTTGCGAAAATCTGGCTTTCATCCTTGAAGCTCTTGAACTCCAACGCGTTGCCGCTGGGGTCCTTAAAGAACATTGTGGCTTGCTCGCCTATATCGCCTTTGAAACGGATATAGGGCTCGATAATGAAATCAGTCCCCGCGGCGCAGAGCTTTTCCGCGAGCGCTTCCCAGTCGTCCCAGTCAAGGATTGCGCCGAAATGACGGACGGGCACTTGTTTTCCGTCCACGTTATTCGTGGGTTCGGTATGATCACCTATTTCTGCGACATGGAAACTGAGTTGATGACCAAAGAAATTGAAATCGATCCAGCGCTCGGCTTCGCGACCTTGCGTACAGCCGAGGAGGTCGCCGTAAAACGTCCGCGTTGTTTCCTTGTCGAGGACAGGGGCCGCGAGATGAAAAACTTTGGCTTTCATTATTTTCGCGTCACGTAAATGGCGATTAATCCAACCGTCAGCCTGACCATGTCTGCATCAAATATGGCGCCGAGGCCACTCAGTCCATCCGAGAAACCATTGAGACTATAAATGACAAAATGTAATGCGACTTGAATAAGAAGTAAAAAGCCAAGTACCTGAATAGATAAACGCACTACTTCGGCCCGTAAGCGTATTCGCCGCCTTTTTCTAAGGCGCGTTGATAGGCAGGCATGGCGTGAATCCGTTCGACATATTCATTGCACGCATCATAGCCCTTCAGGCGTCCACGCGCTTTCATGGCTTCGAGTGGGAAGATCATCTGAATATCTGCACCCGTCATGTGATCGCCTGCGAACCATTTTTTGCTAATAAGGTGATATTCGCAATAATCGAGAATGCCTTTGATTTCCGCCATAATCATGGGCTGCAACGGGGCCGCGGCGTCCCCGAGATAGCCTGTGTAGAGCGCCAAAAGCATAGGCAACATGGCCGAGCCTTCGGCAAAATGTAGGAAATGAACATAATCGACATATTCCTGAGACCCTTTTTCAGGCCGCAAATTGTTATCGGCATATTTATCAAGCAGGTAGACAATAATCGCGCCCGTTTCGGCGACAATCAAACCATCATCTTCGATTAGAGGGCTTTTGCCGAGTTGATGAACAGCTTTCAATTCTGCCGGCGCGCGATTTGTATCGGGGTCGCGGGCATAATGTTTGATTTCATAGGGAACGCCGAGTTCTTCGAGTAACCAAAGAATGCGTTGAGAGCGGGAATTGTTGAGATGGTGTACGATAATCATGGGATTGTGATGCAACCCAGAGCGATGTTGCGCAAGGATAAATTTTGAACGGCCAAGCTATAAAGACGATTAATTCGTGGAGTTTATAGCGTCCATATCGCTGCCACTGAACACGATAGATCGAATGCCGTCTAAGGTCGGAACATTGATTACATTGTCGAAGCGCGGGCTGAGGTCTCGCAATATCGCATTGCGGGCTGACCATGTCTTAGGGAGAGCGACGAGCTGCCCTGTCTGATAAACATAGAGATGACCGCCCCCGATTTCTGCGCCCAGAATGTTCAGGGTTACGGGGGTGTCGTCGGCGATTAACTCAAATCGCTTTGCGCTGTAGAGCGCGACTTGAGCGCGGGCTTTTAGGCCAGAAACGTCATTCGACGCGATAACTCCAGCTTTGTGGAGTAATCGTTGCGCAGCAGAGAGTTGGAGGACGTGAACGACTTCCAACTTACCATCAGCGCGATGCGTGACTTCCGTTTCAACACGCGGAGCGTCATGCGCCGCAACGGGCGGCGCAATTGCAAAGGTTAGACAGGCCGTGCCGACTAAAAAACTAGCTATGATAATGGCTCGGCGTGTCGACATGTATTAGCGTTCCAACATGCGTTCGAGGGTTTTACGAAGGGTGGATTTCTTATCGTCCTTCGCGTCATCGTCTGCTTTTTCGTCGGTTTTCTTTGTCGTCGTTTTCTTCGAGTCATCTTCGGATTTAGCGTCGCCCATTGGGACGGATTTCTCGTCAGAATCTGCGGCGTCTGATTCTTCCGAATGTAGCTCACGCAACATATCCGCCATCATAGAAGAGGAGGAACTACTCGACTTATACAAATCAATGCGGCTCTGCGAAATACGCTGCGGATAGGCATTATTCGAGAAATCTGCATCGGCAGTTTGATGCGCATTATCGAGTTCAAACCCTGCTGCGCGATTGTCCAAGACGAAAAGCTTGGTCACGTTTTTCGCATTACGACGCCAAATCTCTGCTGGGATCTTATGCTCCTCAGATGTGCCGTTCTCGAAGTTGATCGTCACAGGCAGAGGTGAAATCAAACCACCGAGGTTTTCGAAGTCGACGAAATAGAGATATTTTCCATCATCCATCGCGCGGTCATAGGCTTTACGTTCCCAATCCTTCAGTCCGTCGTAGAACTTCTTGAACTTGTTTCGATCCGCATTTGTAACGGTGAACTTGTCATTCTCATTGTAGAAATCTTCGAGATCAGAAAAACGTTTCAGGCGAGGGGTGATGCCTTCCTCACGATTACGACGTTGTGTGATATTTTCTGGACGGTTGAGCGCATTTTCTTCCCGCTCGATGTCTTTCTCGACGTCTGGATCGTTCGTCGAAATCTGATATTCGCGAACACCCGTGACAGCCATGTCGACATGGTCGGTGCCATAATACCAACCGCGCCAGAACCAATCGAGATCGACGGCTGAGGCATCTTCCATTGTGCGGAAGAAGTCAGCTGGGGTCGGACGTTTGAACTTCCAACGGTTCGCATATTCGCGGAACGCAAAGTCGAATAATTCGCGACCCATAACGGTTTCGCGCAACACGATAAGTGAGGCCGCAGGTTTGGAATAGGCGTTAGGGCCGAACTGCAAAACACTATCGTATTGCGTCATGATCGGCACCTGATTGGAACTGGTCATGTAACGCGGGATCACGTCGAGTGGATTTTGTACACCACGGCTAATAGGGAAATTTTCCTCCCACTCATATTCCGCCATATATTCGAGGAAGGAGTTTAGGCCTTCGTCCATCCATGTGTAGCGGCGTTCATCGCTGTTCACGACCATTGGGAAGTAGATATGTCCGACTTCGTGAATGATCACGCCGATGAGGCCATATTTTATATTTCGTGAGTAAACGGTCTCACCTGATTTTTCATCTTCAGACGGACGATATCCGTTAAAGGTGATCATCGGGTATTCCATGCCGCCGCGTTCCCATGTGTTCACGGATTGCGCGGTGGGATATGGGTAGTTGAAAGCGAATTTATTATAAACGTCCATGGTGTGAACCACGGCTTGTGTTGAATATTGAGACCAGACGGGGTCGGCTTCTTTCGGGAAGAAAGACATAGCCAAGACTTCCGGAACATCGGCATCGTCTTGTTCGAATTTCATCGCGTCCCAGATATATTTACGAGAGGATGACCATGCAAAATCGCGCACATTGTCGGCGCTGAATTTCCACGTTTTAGAGCCACGGGCTTTTGACTTTTCGTTCTCTGCGGCTTCGTCAGGTGTCACAATGTAGGACGGCTTATCGGTACCCGCGTCAGCCAAGCGCTTGCGTTGCTTTGCTGTCAACACATCACGTGGATTGGTCAGTTCGCCTGTTGCGGAAACGATGTGATCGCTTGGGACTGTGAGATTGACGTCATAATCGCCGAATTCGAGTGTGAATTCACCGCGACCTAAGAACTGCTTGTTCTGCCAACCCGTGTAGTCGGTATAGGCGGCAAGACGTGGAAACCACTGCGCCATACCAAAGATGTAATTGTCGTCTTCTTCGAAATACTCATAGCCACCACGGCCACCAATAGAGACTTCGTCGAGAATATTATGTTCCCAATCGACTTGGATTATGATGCTCTCGCCAGACTCCAATGGCTCGGGTAAATCTATCCGCATCATCGAGTCGTTGATAACGTAAGGCAACGTTTTGCCGTCCTCATCCATGATGGCTTGGAACTCGAAACCATACTGACGATCTTCAAACGCTTGTTCTTTGCGTAGAGCAAAGAAGGAATAGCTATCTGATCCACCTGCGCCATCACCGCGACGTGAACCTGCGGCAGATGCCGTGGCAGAGCGACGTTCGAGTGAGCCATCCTTGAAACGGTTTTGGTCAAGCGCAAGCCAGATGTAGTTCAATGTGTCAGGGGAGTTATTTGTGTAAGCGATATCGCTTTCGGCGAAAATGCGACGCTTTTCTTCGTCTAGGCGAATGTCCATCGTGTGGTTGGCGCGTTGCTGCCAATAGCCAGGTCCAGGCGCTCCAGACGCACTACGGTAAATATTCGGAGACGGTAAAATGTGATCGAGTTGGCGGAACTTCGCGACTGCATCACCCGTTGAACCTGCAGGACCGTCGGCGTTTGTGCCGTCCTTCGCGAACGCGTGCGTGCCAATCGCAAGAGTCGCAAGTGCGCCAACTGTGGTCACGCTAGCGAATTTAAGTGCGTTGATTATGCCGGCCATGAGGGGCTCCCGAATTTTTAAGTTTGTCAATCTATCTGTATCTCTAGCGGGTGACATAATCATACTAAATTCTTGTAAAGGGCGAAAAATCTATCCCACTTCGTCTTTCTTAATATTGAGTGGCTGCCGAGGAGGGGTGTCGCTTCATGCGTGAGCGGTAAATAGCATCTTCAATGGCTTGGATTGGGTGCGCGCGACGAAATACATGACGCCCGTGAATGATTGCGGTGTCACGCGATGAGGCTATGCAATTCGATTCATTATTTAGATCAAATTTTTGGACCCAATGTTGGGCTCTCATTAGAGGGTTTGAGTCGGACATCGCGATGGTTTTCGCTTTAGATAGCTCGGGTAGGCGTATCTCATATTGGTTCGTTGCTATGGCCTCTCGAATGATTTTTTCACTCTTATCGATATCAAGAATATCAATCGGTATGACGGCGTCGCGCGGATAAAATGTGTCGTAATCCGGCGCGCCAAAATAGAAGGGAAGGCTCAAAGCTAAAAAACAGTCCGTCAGTTTTTCTGTGATATGCCCAGATTGAACGTGGTTTTCGATGGCAATGTGATATCGGTATTTTGACATGGCTTCACGCTTATCTCGGACCTCGTGAAACCCCCGACCATATAGGGATAGATTATCGCTTAAACGGGCTTTGAGAGCGCTTACGAATTCTAGGCGTTTCGCATGAACCGTATGTTTCATCGCCTTGTTCGAGGTCACTGTCGAAAGGTCACGCGTTTTTATGGGGGTCTCGTTGGCGATTTGTTCGAAAGAGAGATGGTTCGTGTTCTCCATATCTCGACCATAGAACCAACGCAGGGGTGGCGGATGACTTGATGAGAGATCGTGGATTGTGCAGCCTCTGGCCTTTAGTTGAGACTTTGCGTTCGAGTCAAAGGAGCGACTTGTCCAAACGCTTCCAAATTGCGCGAGATAATTCAACCCATCAATGCGAATAGAACTCGGCTCTGGGGTGATCAGAAGCGTGTTTCGTTTGGGGCAAGCTAGCGTCTCAGACCGAAGAATTTGGCGTTCGCCGATGCGTGGCGGTAAGTCCTCGTAGACAACGAGGAAGTCATATTCCCGATCCTCCGGGTCAAATGTGAAAGTAACATTGTCCATGCCATCATTTGGAATGAGGGATTCCCAAAGCGGTGCCATTTTGTCCAAAGGCGTCTTGCTCAGAAACTTTATGTGCCTCACCAATGTTCAGTAATCCAAGCTGTTGGCCGCACGTGCTTGTAGAGTTTTTTCCACGCAGCGGAGACAGGCCATTTCCCAATGGCGGCTTCATCTTGGTCAGGTTTACCTGTGAAAGCGACGATTTTTGTATCGCGAGGCAACTCTGGTGCTTTGAAAAAATTTAGGGGCCAGCGCGGAAGCAATGTGTGCTTGAAACTCGCGCACCACAGGCGGGGCCAGAACACCATGTCGTCGACCTCGCGCGAGAGATAGACTTGTTCGATGCGATAGGACGACAAAATACGATCTCTCTGTGTCGTGAGGTTGTCAAAGATGTGACTATGTTTCCCGACGGGCCAACGGAAGCAGGAGGTGTTGCCAATTCCTTTGCCGGGTTGGGTCCAATTTTCGATGACGCAGAATCGTCCCGGTTGAAAATCAAACATTTGATCAAGATTTCCCGTAATGACGAGGTCAAGGTCCAGAAAAAGAACGTCGCCAGACAGGCCTGCAATGCTGTCTTTCCACAGAACAAGTTTCCGCCAAGGTGTGACGACAAGATCATCAGGTAAGTTGATTTCAGGGATTGGCTCACAGCGTATATTTGGGTTTATACCTGTTGGATCATCTGTGAGGCAAACAAGCTGCGTTGGCCGCAGCGTATTGCGCAATATCGCAGCATGAAGCCGATTGACAAAGTCCGCGCCGTAGCGCGTGCCCCATTTCATACAGATAACCGTTTGCACTTTGTTTGAGCCTATTTTTTGGCCAGCATATCATCGCGCAAACCACGGAATTCTGTTCCATCATACCAATTTGGCCACTGGTCAGAATTGGCGAGGTCGTAGCCCATATCTATCATAATATCAGTCGCTTGAACGATCCCGCTCATGTCCCAGCTTGTGTCATATTCATCGCCAGGTTTGTGATAACGTTCATTGGTGTATTCTTTTGCGAATTTCTCGCCATAGGTCAGGCCGTTGGTCACATGATTGTTGCCTGGATCTGCATAAAGCATCGGCACGCCTAGTTTGGCGAGGCTGATATGATCTGAGCGATAAAAATAACCCGCTTCAGGCTTGTCGTCGGGCACAACATACATGCCGCGCTTATCGAGTTGCTTTTTGAGTAAGTCTTCAAGTTCACTGGACCCAAATCCGATGACCTTCATGTCCTTTGTTTCACCAACTGGAAGCATCGCATCTATGTTAATTCCACCGACGGTTTGAGCCAGGGGAACAAGAGGTTTGGCGCCGTAATAGGCTGAGCCAAGTAAGCCAGATTCTTCGGCTGTTACTGCGACAAATAGCACAGAGCGTTTTGGTGTCCCGCGCTCAACCATTGTTTCCGCCGCTTCGATTATGGCAGCAGTTCCAGTTGCGTTATCCACAGCACCGTTGAAAATTTTGTCGTCGCCATTAACGTCTTCGCTGGTGCCGAGGTGATCCCAGTGCGCCATATAAAGTACATATTCATCAGGAGTTTCACTTCCTTTCAGGACGCCTGCGACATTACGAGAGGTCGTTGTTTTAACATCTTGATTGATTTCGGCATCCAGCTTTAATCCGTTGAGTTGAACGGGCTTGAAGCCTTTTGAGGCTGCAGCGGTCATCTGATCCATCAGATTCAAACCAGCTGCTTCAAAAACTTCAGTCGCTGTATCAAGGTGTAACCAGCCTTCGAGGGACGCACGTGATGCGCCGCCATCCGGGCGAACGAGGTCATATTGCTCACCGGTCCAGCTGCCTGAAACAACGTCCCAGCCATAACTTGCGGGTGCTGTGTCGTGGATGACGAGTACAGCCGCCGCGCCCTGGCGGCCTGCTTCTTCGTATTTATAGGTCCAGCGACCATAATACGTCATGGCATTACCTTTAAAGAGCGCGTCATCTTTTGTCGCGAAGCCAGGGTCATTGACGAGCATCACAACGGTTTTGCCTTTGACATCAATACCTTCGTAGTCATTCCAATTATATTCTGGAGCATTAACGCCGTACCCAACGAACACTATATCAGTGTTGTCGACCGTCAATTCCGAATCTGTTCGCTTTGTCCAGAACACACCATTCGTTTTTTGGTCAGCGTCGACCAAAACGGTGTCTCCTTTGCGAATAGCCATGAGAGACGTTGGAAGGACCGTTGCTGCAGATAATTCCACAGATTGAAAATAGGTGCCGTTTTCACCCATTGGAGCCAAACCAGCTTTCTCCATTTCGTCGGCAATATATTGGGAGGCAGCTTGTCCACCGGGTGTGGAGGGCGCGCGACCTTCGAATTCATCACTGGCCAGACGTTCGATACGACGGCTGAGGTCTGATGCCGATGAGGTCGCATCTGGGTTTGATGATGGAACGGGGTCACTGCCGCCTGTGCAAGCCGTGAGTAGGGCTGTTGAGGTCAGGAGGACGGCTAGACGCGCCGTGTGTTTCAAATAAGACATGTATCTCGCTCCGCAAAATGGGATGTAATTGTTCCCATTCATAATTGGATATTGCAATGGTGCAATCGCTACTGTTCAAGCCGACGTATGAAAAGCACACTTAAGAGGACTTCTATGCGCCAGATTTTCATTCTTGCCGCCGCAATTTCCATCACGGCCTGTTCAGCAAGCACGGATTCATCCATCCCAACCCCGACAGCGCCAGTTGAATCAACCGAGTCGCAATCCGTCAAACAGGATTTGAGCAGCCAACAAGCACAGAGACTCATTAAAGCGGCTCTAAAAGGCAAACAAGGCTATGACATAACGGAAAGCCTGACGACCGAAGTCGGGCAACGTATGGCGGGTACAGAGGCCGAAGCGCGTGCACGAGTTTGGGCCGTCGCGAAGTTCAAAGAAATTGGACTGGAAAACGTCAGGGTTGAACCCTTTACGATTCCCGGATGGGAACGTGGTGTTGAAACGGCTTCAATCGTATCTCCCTTTCCGCAAGACTTGGTCATTACTTCGCTAGGTTATTCCGTTGCGACGCCTGCAGGTGGAATTGAAGCCGAGGTTGTCTATTTTCCAGAGCTTGCGGCTCTACAGGCAACGACCCAAGATTTGACGGGTAAGATCGTCTTCATCTCAGGTTTGATGGAAAAGGCGCCTGATGGAGCAGGATATGGTCCTGCGGGCATGAAGCGGCGGATCGGGGCTTCAGAAGCGGCCAAGCATGGTGCGGTTGCAGTTCTTATCCGCTCCGTTGGCACAAGTAGTCATCGTTTTGCGCATACGGGTGGTATGCGTTATGCCCCTGGTGCTCCAAAAATTCCGATTGCCGCCATGTCAGGGCCAGATGCCGATCAGATGGAGCGTGTTTTTCAGCGCGGTGAAACCGTGACAGTCAAAATGACGCTATCCCCCATCAATACTGGCGATCGTCCGTCAGGAAATGTCATTGGAGAAATCGTCGGGTCAGAAAGCCCAGAAGAGATTGTTGTAATCGGTGGTCATTTAGACAGTTGGGACCTCGGAACAGGTGCTATAGATGATGGTGCGGGCATCGGGATTTCTGCGGGAGCGGCAAAAGTTATTATCGACGCGGGAATGAAACCTAAGAGAACCATTCGTGTTATCGCTTATGGTGCAGAAGAGATCGGACTTTTGGGTGGTTTTGCTTATCGCGACCAACATGAGGCTAGTTTGGGCAATCACGTGATGGCAACCGAATCTGATTTTGGTGCGGGTGCGCCTTATGAGGTCCATTATAATAGTGCGGCTGGACGTGCAGACATGCAACGCCTCGCCGATTTACTCGAAATTCCATTGATTGAGAAAGATACGTCGGGCGGGCCTGATATTGGCCCTATAAAGGCGATGGGTGTACCTGCTATGCGTCTGCAACAAGACGGAACCGACTATTTCGATTTGCATCATACACCAGATGATACATTCGATAAGATCGACCCTGATGAAATGGCCAAGAACACAGCAGGTTTTGCTGCTATGGCCTGGATAACAGCTAACTCTACTTCTAATTATCGTGACAAATAAGGAATAATAAATGTCTTTGCCTCCTATTCTCCAAAACTTACCGCTTCCCGTTATTGGGTCACCTATGTTTATCGTCTCAGGTCCTGAACTTGTTATTGCCCAGTGTAAGGCCGGTATTGTTGGGACATTCCCCGCGCTTAATGCTCGTCCGTCAGGGACGTTAGAAAAATGGATTGTGCGGATTAAGTTGGAACTCGACGCGTATCAAAAAGCCAACCCTGACATCAAGGTTGCACCTTTTGGCGTGAACCAAATTTGTCATCCTTCAAATAATCGCCTTCAAGAAGATATGGAAGTTTGTGTGAAGCATGAAGTGCCAATCATCATTACATCTCTTCAGGCCAATCAAATGGTTTATGATGCGACACATTCATATGGTGGTATCATTCTTCATGATGTCACGAACATTCGTCACTCCAAAAAAGCGCTCTCTATGGGTGCAGACGGATTAATCGCAGTTTGTGCTGGGGCAGGTGGTCATGCAGGTCGTTTGTCACCTTTCGCACTTATCCCTGAAATTCGTCAGTTCTTTGATGGGCCGCTTCTACTGTCAGGTTCGATTGCGACAGGCGGTGCCATTGCAGCTTCGCTCGCGATGGGTGCTGATATGGCTTACATTGGGACACGTTTTATCGCCACCGCAGAAGCCAACGCTGATGAAGGGTATAAAGATGAGATCGTCGAAAGTTCAGGCGAGGACATTGTGCTGTCTTCGTTATTCACGGGTGTTCATGGTAATTATCTCAAAGGCTCAATTGAGAAGGCGGGTCTTGACCCAAATAACCTTCCGGAAGCGGATAAATCTTCGATGAACTTTGGCTCAGGCGGGAACACTGAAGCGAAAGCGTGGAAAGATATTTGGGGTGCGGGGCAAGGAGTTGGTTCCGTCCATAATTCACCTCCTGTTGGAGATGTAATTGCCGAATTGAAATCTGAATACATCGAAGCGTGTGAGAAATTGTCTTCGCAATTGGGGTGAATGGAAAATGAATGCACAGCGTTTGTTTTAACCATACATAATTAAATAGTTCATGGGCGGCGTTGCATGCCGCCCTTTCTTACTTTAAGGGCGGGATTAATTACGAGTCGTTGATGCGGGTCGAATGGGTAACGGAGTAAGACTATGATATCGAAATGGTTAGGCGCAGGTGTGTTGGTCGCTCTTGTGTGTCTCGTACTTTCAGCGATCCTCAGCTTTCTAAAAATTCCAAGTATGCAGAATGATATTCGCTCGGCTTTGGACAGCAACGGTCACCAAAACATTCAAGTTAACATGGATGGCAACAAAGCCGTCCTGTCAGGTAAGGCCACAAGCGCAGCTCAGAAAGCTGCTGCTTTGGACATCGCGACGAATGCCGATTGTTCCTCTTGTAAGGGAAAGCGTCGCTGGCACACAGTTGAGGACGAAATGTCCTTCGATGCGTTGCCATCCCAGACTCCTTACACATTTAATGCTGTCAAAGACGCAAATGGCAATGTCACCTTATCTGGTTACGTTCCATCAGAAACAGCCAAGGCTGACGTTTTGCTTGCAGCCAACCGTATCTTCAATACCAAACCAATTGATCGCAAAATTCAGGTTGCGAATGGCGCTCCTGATGAGCGCTTCCTTGATGTCACTGAAACTTATATGACAGAATTATCGCGCCTTGATAAAGGCCGCTTCTCTCAAGAAGGTTTTGACGGGTTAATCAGTGGTACATCGACTGACGCGAGTGTTCGCAACGCAATTAACGGTGTCGGCCAAACCCTTCCTGGAAAGTATGGCGCTGGTTTTGCGGCGAACATCGTAGTTCCCGAGACAGCCGCCGTAAATGTGGGCGTCGTAAATTCAGAGTCTGCCTGTCAAACGCTTTTCGATGACTTAAAAAGTCAAACACGTATTCAGTTTGAAACGGGTAAAGCAAATATCAAAGGTGCGGGAAGTTTCGACTTCTTGAATAAATTGGCGTCTGCGGCGAACCAATGTTCAGCCTTTCGCGTTCAAGTCGACGGACACACCGATAGTGTTGGCGAAGCCACTTATAACCAATGGTTATCTGAGGCACGTGCGGAGACTGTTAAAAATTATCTGGCTGATCAACAGGTAGAAGCTGATCGTATGACAGCTAAAGGATATGGGGAAGAAAAGCCCCGTGCATCAAATGATAACGAAGAAGGACGTGCCCTGAACCGCCGTATCGACTTCACCGTGACACGCGGCCAATAGGAGTACCAAACCCATGTCTAACTCAATCGCATTTATTCTCTGTAACTGGTTGTGGCTCATTGCTGCTGCTCTCTTAGGCCTTTTATTGGGCTGGCTTTTCTTTCGTGGAAAGAAAATTGATGGTGACCTGTCAATCGAAGGCGAAGGCGCTCTTCGTGCAGAAGCGGACAGCTTGCGTGGACGTGTTCAGGAACTTGAAGGTAACGTGTCCACACGCGATACTGAAATTTCAGGTCTAAAAGGTAAACTTGCTGCAGGCGCAGCCGGCGCCGTTGCAGCTACCGCTCTTGCAGCGACAGCCGCTTCAAAGGCCGATGATGGTGCTGATGATGACACATATGCTCTTGAATGGCGTAACCGCTATCTCGCAGCTCGCGTGAAGTATCTTGAAAGCCAAATCGCAGAAGCGCCTAAGCCTGCTGCTAAGAAAGCCGCGCCTAAGAAGAAAGCAAAAGCCGCTAAAGCTGTTGGTGCGGCAGCGTTGGTCGGAGCTGCTGCTGCTGTAGCCGCAAAGCCAAAAGCTAAAGTTAAAACGAAAGCCGCGGCAAAACCCAAAGCCAAGGCGGCACCGAAGCCTAAGGCTGCTGCAAAGCCGAAAGCGAAAGCGGCTCCGAAACCGAAGGTTCTTTATACTGACGGTCCGACTGACGGCACGCCAGATGATCTTAAATTGATTAAAGGCATCGGGCCGAAGTTTGAGAAAGACCTGAATTCTAAAGGCATCTACTATTTCCGCCAAATCGCAGCGTGGAAGAAGAAAGATGTGACGATGGTCGAAGGTATTATCGACTCGATCCCAGGTCGCATCGAACGCGACTCTTGGGTTCCACAAGCAAAAGGTTTCGCGAAATCTGGAGCGGCCACTACTAAGTCTCGTAAAAAGCCTGGACCGAAACCTGGAACGAAACGTGGCAACTTGACAGCCGCAGGTAAGCCTCGTCAGAAGCCTGGACCAAAGGCTGGTTCTACGCGTGATACAGCGAAAGCAAGCGAAGCTGATGCTGCATTTGATAAGTACTTCGCCAATGTACAGAAGTATCACCCGAAAGCGCGTAAGCCAGTTGTTCAAGGCATCGTAAAGCATTGCGGTATCGCACTGCGCACACGTGACGGACAACTTGTGGCGTGTTCAGATGAAGCTGAGTTACAGACTGTTGCAGACGGTTTCGTGACGAAAAAACTTGGTAGGACAGAAGGACAAATGGACCTCGTGAAAGAGGTTTGTCAGGACATGAAGGGCGAACGCTTTAAGTCTCGCGTAACGTTCTATTACCTTGCAGCGAAAAAAGCGCGCAAGTTGGGTCAGTTCACTTAGACCGATCCTCGTTTAAAACTTTTGAAAAGCCCGTCTTTATGGCGGGCTTTTTTTTTGCCTCCACGGCGTCGAAGCAGGGTGTAATTTTACACCATGAAAACAGAACAAGACATTGAACGATGGCGATGGCCAAACTTTAGGCCGCATGAGTTCGCCTGCAGGCATTGCGGGCAAACATATTTTCACGCAGATTTTTTAGATCGATTGCAGCAGGCGCGCTCAACTGTGGGACGGCGCTTTCATATCTTATCTGGACATCGCTGCGCTTTGCACAATGCAAGGGTCGGTGGTGCGCCGCTTTCTCAACACCTTACGTTAGCTGTGGATATTTCCGCCCACGAACACACGTGTTCTGATCTACTCGGTGCGTGTAAACAGGCTGGTTTCACTGGCTTCGGATATTACCAAACTTTTCTACACATTGATCTTGGTCGCCCCCGTGAATGGTGGTCGACCCAAACTGCGAGGCACTTATGGCAGATGTAATGGCACTTGGATTTGAAGCGGCGTCTGGTGGCCTATTCGGCATTTTTGGGACAGCACTTGGACGCGTAGCTGGCTTTTTTGAAAGACGGCAAACCCACAGTCAAGAACAGGCGCGGTGGGGTCATGAGTATAAATTGCATGAACTAAATATGCAGGCTCGGTCTCAAGAAACGGAAATGGAACTTGCACTCGTGGCGCAATCTGGATCGTGGGCGGGGCTTGAGGCTTCAATCAAGGCTGATGCCGGCATTGGAAAGGCCAGCCAATGGGTTGTGAATATTTTACGGCTTGTTCGTCCCGCGCTCACACTTCTACTTTGGGGCATTACAGCTTGGATTTTTCTTCGCACGCAAAATGAAGCTATCGCAGAGGCGGCAGTCTTCGCTGCGACGGCTGCGACGCTGTGGTGGTTCGGAGATCGCGCCCCTAAGCCCGCAAAGGCGGCGTAAAGTTAAAGCTGCTGTATGAGGTCTGCTTGGTCGATGACGGAGTTAACTGTTAGAAAAATCACCACAACTGCTAGGACAAAACCATAATTAAGTGCGATACTATAACTTGCGAAAATTGTTTTGAACCATCCGCGTTGGAACATTCGCTTTGTACTAATTGGGAGGTAAATGATAATTCCGGTTAAGAACACGCCGATGGACGCGTTGATAGGCGTCCATTGGTAAAGCAAAATTAGGATGAGCAGAAATCCGAAAGTCACCGCGTGAATATATGCGGCGTGAACGAGATGATCATAGAGGAGGGCGTTTTTGCGCCCCCTTATGAAGATCATACCAATGAGGGCAGCGAACGGCATCATCAGGAACATCAGACGTGGAAGGTATTTCGATACACCTTCATTTAGAACGGCGGGGTTTTTCAAAATTTGCATAAAAACACGTTGAACATCGGACTTCGAAACGCTGACGCCATTCATATTGGCAGCGTTTATATTGAAGGTATAACCGCGGCGTATTTCATCGGGTAGTGCGTGAAGACGGTTTCTGGAAAGCCCCAACTCGTCTAACTGCGCATCCAGTATTTCTATAGACTCCAGTGTGGAGGCTTTACCTTTTTCGTCAAGGGAAGGGTTGAGTTCTGCCAATAGATTGAATTGAGTGTCGTTCGTTTCAACTTCCCGTATTTTGCTGATTATTGTTTCAGGTGCGAGTGTAAGCCCTAATATACTATTATAGAGGTCAACGGCTTCCTCCACGTTTTCATTGTAAGAAGAGAGCGCCTCAATCCTTGCCGCTGCGATTTTCGATTCTTCTGTCTTGTCGGCCTCGTCAGGCTCTATATTTTGATTTACGTCTGTGCTCGCCTTCGAATCTGGCCAAACCCCCAATCTCTTCAAATTGCCGTCGTCTAACGGGATACCAAGAAGGGCTGGATTGTTATTATAAATGAAGACTTGTTTAGGCGTGCCTTCCAATAGACGTGTAACGCGATCAAAATCGAGATCTTCATTCAAGCGGTCTAATTCAGCCTGTCGTTTGAAAAAACCTATCACGGGTTTCAACTTCACGGATTGATCATCAAGTGTTTGTGCGTCTCCAGTAATTCCTGACTTCGCGACTATGTCTGTCCTGACGCTGAAAATACGCGTCTCTGTTACACTGATGTACCCGAACAAGATAATCGACATTGCAAGATAGATTCGGACGGGGGAGGTCCAAATCGTGCGCTTTCCATCCGAAAACTCTCGAGCGACTCGACCTGGTTTTATGATCAACGTTAACCATGTCCGCCAAATTCGATTTTCAATGGAAAAGATCGATGCAAAGGTTTCCGACACAAGTGCAAAAATGGACCGACGATAATCGTCATTCTTTTGACCGCATGCATGGCAATGAATTCCAAGCATCTGTTGGTCACAGGAAAAACACGTCACTTTTTGATTTTCATCTGGAATAGAGTCGACGCGCAGTAAATCCTCGCCTGCGAGCAATGCCGCAGCCTCACCGTCTCCTAAGCTGCCACCTAAACCTAATCCTGATGTTGTCACGTTTTTCCCCTTACATGACTAAGATGTCACATCACTCGTCATAAGAGAACATTCAATTTTGTATCTTGAACCGAGGGATTACCCCGTTAAACATTCACTCATGTTTAAAAATCAAATCATTGCAGTTACGGGCGCATCTGGTGGCATTGGCCGCGGTATCGCTGAAATGTTCATCGCTGAGGGCGCAACGGTTGCGATAAGTGATCTGTCCCTACCAGATCAGGTCGCGTCTGAAATTGGAGCAACCCCCTTTGTGTGTGACGTTTCCGACGAAGCGTCTGTCAAAGCCTTCATTACAGATGTTGAAGCCAAATTGGGTCCAATCGACACCTACATATCAAATGCAGGCGTTGGCTCAGGAAATGGCCGCTACGTCGCGGCTGCGAGCAATGAGAGTTGGGAATTGGCATGGCAGGTCAACGTCATGGGGTCCGTCTATGCTGCCCGCGAATTAATGCCGAGCTGGGTCGAGCGAAAAACGGGTCGTTTTGTAATCACGGCTTCCGCAGCGGGATTGCTGAACCAAATAGGTAGTGCCTCTTATTCCTCAACGAAACATGCTGCTGTTAGCTTTGCTGAGAGTATCGCAATTGAGCATGCCGATGATGGCGTGAAATCACATTGTATATGTCCACAATATGTGCGGACGAACATGACCAAAGGCATGCCGATGGCTGAAGGCTCTCAAGATGGTCTTCTGGAGCCAAAAGACGTTGCCAATGCGCTTAAGGCCGCAATCGTTGCGGATGAGTTCTTTGTGTTTCCCCATCCTGTTGTCCAAAAATACTTCATAAATCGCGCCATGTATCCTGACGCTTATTTGTCGGGGATGCGAAAGTTGAAAGCGAAAGTCGGTCAGGCTTTTGCTAAAAAAGGGTAGGGATATGAGCCAACGTTTTGATTTGTCTGGGCGTGTCGCGCTTGTTGCAGGTGCGTCCCGTGGAATTGGAGAAGCCGTTGCTCATGGCCTCGCACAGCACGGAGCCACCGTGGTATGTTCCAGCCGAAAGCAAGGTGATTGTGAGAAGGTTGCTGAGGCCATTCGCGAAGCCGGTGGAGACGCGATCAGTGCGGAGCTTCACTTAGGTGAACTTTCTGATCACGGTAAAGTCGTGGATATGATAGCCGAGAAATACGGACGACTTGATATATTGATCAATAATGGTGCGACGAACCCTTATATGGGGCCAGCCCATGAAGCCCCTGAATCTGCCTATGACAAGACATTCGACGTCAATGTTAAGGGGCCATATTTCCTGTCTTCAACGGCGATTCCACTTATGCTGAAAAACGGCAAGGGCGCGATTGTGAATGTGGCGTCCATCGATGGCATTCAGCCGGGAAAAGGGCGAGTGATATATGCCATGACGAAAGCCGCCGTTATTTCGATGACGAAGGGAATGGCAAAAGAATATGGAAATCACGGCATTCGCGTAAATGCGCTTCTGCCAGGGCTAACGGATACGAAGCTGGCTTCTGCGCTGAAAGCTGCTCCTGGAATTCAGGGATTTATGGATGAAAACCTAGCGATTTCCCGCATGGCGCAACCCGAAGAAATGGTTGGCGCAGTCCTCTATATGGTCAGCGATGAAAGTAGTTACTTCACAGGGCAGGGTATGGTCGTTGATGCTGGGGCAATTTTGTAATTATGGCTGATACTAACCCCACAATTGAAGTGAGAGACGGCGAAGGTCTCGACATGTCCGTCATTGACCCGCTTTTGAAAGCTGCAATTTCGGGCCTTTCAGGTGAAGCCAAAGTCACACAATATCCAAGCGGTGCGTCTAATTTGACATATGCCGTTGATTATCCAGATCGCAAACTTGTTTTGCGTCGTCCGCCGTTCGGGAAAATTCCAAAAGGTGGACATGACATGTTCCGAGAATATCGGATCATGCGCGATTTGAAACCTGTGTTCGGGGCTGTCCCACCTGTTCTTTATTACACGGAAGACGAAAGCCATATCGGCAAAGAGTTCTACGTCATGGAACGCGTCGAGGGCCATATTTTGCATCGTATCCCGAAAGATTGGGGGTGGACTGAGGTGGAAAACCGTCAGCTTTGTGAGAATTTTTTCTCCAAACTTTGTGATCTGCATACCCTAGATGTTGATGCGGCTGGGCTATCAGACTTCGGCAAACCTGATGGTTATGTTGAACGTCAAATCAAAGGCTGGAACCGCCGCTGGAACCGTGTGCTGACAGATGATGTCCCGCACTATGAAGATATCCAGCAATGGCTAGAAGAAAAGATGCCTGCGGACTCCGGTAAGGTTGGCGTTCTACATGGCGATTATCGCATTGATAATTGTATCCTTGACCCAAAAGACCCGACGCAAATTTCTGCAATTATTGATTGGGAAATTTCGGCCCTTGGTGATCCGCTCATGGATTTGGGTAATACGCTTGCCTATTGGGTTCAAGCTGACGATCCACCGCATATGCAACTCACCGTGCGCCAGCCCTGCATGAACCCTGGCATGATGACCCGTAAAGAGGTCTTGGAATTCTATGCCGAGCGCACGGGTTTCGATGTGTCTGATATGACCTACTACTATGTGTACGGGATTTGGCGTCTGAGTGTCATTATCCAGCAAATATACTTCCGCTATGTGAGCGGTGCGACACAAGATCAGCGATTTAAAAACTACGGACAAATGGTCATGGCGTTAGCCGAGACCGCCAGAGAAAAAATAAAAACAGGAGATGTCTAATGAGTAATATGGATCTAGGCCGAACGGCCCGCGTTGAGAAGTTATGTGACGCCGTACGTGAAATCGTACGAAACGATGTTATGCCAATGGAAAATGAATGGCATGCGGAAACAAATAACGCGGCGGATCGTTGGACACATACGCCACGTCAGATGGAGCTTTTGAATGGTTGGAAAGCCAAAGCTCGTAAGCAAGACCTTTGGAATTTTTGGCTCACAAAAACAGGCTTAACGGCATCTGATAAAGGCTACGGCCTCTCGACCGTTGAATATGCTTACCTCGCTGAAGAAATGGGCTGGTCTCACCTTGGGCCAGAAGTTTTCAACTGCTCCGCTCCTGATACCGGTAACATGGAAGTCTTCGAGAAATACGGGACTGAAGAGCATAAGGAGCGTTGGTTGAAGCCAATGCTAGAAGGTACCGTTCGTTCAGCTTACTTGATGACGGAACCAGACGTGGCGTCGTCCGATGCAACAAACCTTGACTTTTCAGCTGTAAAAGAGGGCGATGAGTGGGTCTTCAATGGTGAGAAATATTGGTCGTCGGGCGCAGGCGACAGTCGTTGCAACGTCTATATCCTAATGGCACGTACTGCGCCACGTGATGGAGAAGTTGGTCGTCACCAACAGCATTCCATGTTTGTTGTGCCTGCGGATACACCTGGCATCACGAAAATTCGTGCGATGACAGTCTTCGGACAAGATGATGCCCCACATGGTCACCTTCATATGAAATTTGAAAATGTTCGTGTGCCCGCAGATGCGCTTTTGATCGGTGAAGGCCGAGGATTTGAAGTTAGCCAAGGCCGTCTTGGACCTGGGCGTATCCATCATTGTATGCGTGCTGTCGGTCAAGCCGAACGCGCGATGGAATTGATGTGTCAGCGCGCTGTGTCTCGTACAGCCTTTGGCCGTCCATTGTCCAAGCTAGGCGCGAATTACGACATAATTGCCGAGTGCCGTATCGCTATTGAACAAGCTCGTTTGCTTTGTCTTAAGGCTGCGTGGATGATGGATCAGGGAGATGCGCGTGCCGCGGCACCACTGATCTCGCAGATCAAAGTTGCAGCGCCTAATATGGCGCTAAAAGTCATAGATGAAGCCATGCAAATGTTTGGCGGTACAGGTATCAGCCAAGATACGCCGCTAGCCGGTATGTATGCGCAAATGCGCACGCTTCGCTTTGCTGATGGCCCAGATGCGGTTCACCGTATGCAGGTGGCACGTAAAGAACTGCGTTCTTACACAAATCAAAAGGTCTGATTTAACTAGATTTTCAACCTAACAGACTATCGGGGTCCCACGTTCATACGCGTGGGACCCTATTATGACACTTGTCAAGACTAACACGACCACTGAAGCCTCGGGGGATCCCGCAAGGCGTTTCTTAGGTCTTGCGGCAATATTTACTGCAACCATATTCCTTTCCGCCACATTGCTGTTCTCGGTTCAACCGATGTTCACGAAACTCATCCTTCCCTTACTGGGCGGGGCGTCCAATGTCTGGAACACGGCAATGGTGTTCTTTCAGGCCATGTTATTGGGTGGATATGTCTATGCACATTTAGTCACGAAATACCTCCCACTGAAAATTCAGATATGTGTCCATGTTGTCGTCACAGTTTTGGGTTTGTTTTTCTTGCCGCTCGTCGTCTCTTCCAATGTTGTTTTACCAGAAAGTGGAATGCCGACATTTTGGCTTTTAGGTCTCTTTGGCGCGACCGTAGGGCTCCCGTTTTTTGCCTTATCCGCTAATGCTCCATTGTTGCAGCGTTGGTTTAGTTTGACTGATCATAAAGATGCCCAAGACCCATATTTTTTGTATTCTGCGAGCAATGCTGCGAGTTTGATCATTCTCTGTGCCTACCCATTCCTAATCGAGCCTAATCTACGGCTTGGCCTGCAAACCTCTACTTGGGCAATGGGCTATGGTGCGTTACTGGCCATGATACTTTTCACGGCTGTCGCACTTCTGCGGCGTTTGGCACCCGTCAGTGATCAAGGGGTGAACCTTGTTGCGAAAACGCCATCAACAGTATGGAAAGAAAAAGCTTTTTGGGTTTTCTTAGCGTTTTTGCCTTCCAGCCTGATGTTAGGTGTGACGTCATATATGACAAATAATATCGCCTCAGCACCCTTCCTCTGGATAATGCCTTTGGCACTTTACCTTTTGACTTTTGTCATCGTTTTTGCGCGCAAGCCGATTGTTTCAGCTCGAGGCTTAGGGAAGTTGTTCCCGGGGGTTGTAATCGTTGGATTTGCGTTGATCGCCCCAAACCAGAGTTTTAATATTCTTGGATTGTCGATCAACACGTCACCTCCGTCGATTGTAAAAATACCACTCTTATTGGGTGTCTACTTTTTGATCTCTTTGTTTTGTCACGGAATACTTGTCGAACGGCGTCCAGATGTTTCGGGACTGACAGGGTTCTATATTTTGATGTCTATTGGCGGCGTATTGGGTGGAATATTCAATGCCTTGATTGCACCAGTGATTTTCAATGGCGTTTATGAGTTTGCCATCGTGTTGGCGCTCGTCTTGTTCCTTAGACCCGAAGGATTGGTTCTACCTCAAGCAGGTGAAAAGCCTTGGTCACTATTCATCATTGGGGTTGTCGCCGCTGGCGTGAATGCTCTTATGCTATTGTCGGTTGGCGTTGAAACGAAGTTCGTTCTTTTCATGACGATCGCAATTTTGGCGCTTTCGACTATTCGGTTCGATCTCGGACGTTGGGTGAAAACCGCAATGTTTATGGGGATCGTGGTGGCAGCTTTTGGCTTGAATATATTCGGGTCGGGGTCGATTTACAAAGACCGTTCTTTCTATTCATTGTTGGCCGTGAAGGTGGATGATAGCCCGCATGGGAAGGTCCATAAATTTGTTCATGGTGACACTTTCCATAATTTCCAACTTCGCGCGCCGGACCTCCAACATGTTCCAACGTCTTATTATATCGAAGGGGGTTCGATCCATAGCGCTGTCATGTCTGCGCGGGCCTCCAGTGTAGATGGATTCGATATCGCCGTTGTCGGGCTCGGGGCTGGTGCAATGGTCTGTTACGAGCAACCAAATGAGAATTGGGTCTATTTCGAAATTGATCCAGCGGTCGTCGATCTTGCGCGGAACACCGAGTATTTCAGCTATATTGAAACCTGTGCACCAGACGCGGACATTCGGACGGGAGATGCAAGGCAGAAACTCAAAGATGTCCCAGCGGGCTCGATGGATATGATTGTTATCGACGCCTTTAGCTCAGACTCAATTCCTGCGCATTTGGTGACACGCGAAGCCTTAGCTCTTTATCAATCGCGTCTGAGGCCTGAGGGTTTTGTCTTTTTCCATACCTCAAATAAGCTCTTGGATGTGACATCTGTCGTTAGTCTCTTGGCTGATGATGCGGGCCTTACCGCACGTTATATCGATATTGAGGACTTTCCAGGAAATCCATATGCCGATATGGGTGCGCGCTCTACGGGTGTGTTGATGGGGCCAGATGCGGCGATGCAACGCGCGACGTCCGGTGATTCAAAGTACCAGACATGGACGCCGAGTCGTCATGTGAACGTCTGGACTGATGATTACAGTTCAATCCTTGGCACCTTGATGGCTCAAAGCTTGAAAGATGGGAAGGCGGAGGCCATACCGCAGCCGTAATCCATCACTTGCGGAGCTTTAAAATGCCTTCATTCGATATCGTCTCAGAGGTCAATATGGCCGAAGTCGAAAACGCTGTTCAGAACGTCACGCGCGAAATTTCAACACGCTATGATTTCAAAGGCTCAAATTCGAGCGTTGAGGTCAAAGATGAAGGTCTGACCGTTTTAGCTGATGATGAGTTGAAGCTTAAACAAGTCCAAGAAATCCTACGCGGGAACCTATCAAAACGCGGTATTGAACCTGGTCAGTTAGACTATGGCAAAGAAGAAAAAGCGACAGGCATGTCTGTTCGTCAACGCATAACGGTTAAAGAAGGCATCGATAAAGAGACAGCCAAAAAAGTCGTAAAAGCGATCAAGGCTGACAAACTAAAGGTGCAAGTTGCGATACAAGGCGAAGAACTTCGCGTTTCCGGAAAGAAACGCGATGATCTACAAGCCGCGATGCAATTCGTAAAAGATATGGGCCTCGATCAGCCCGTCCAATTTAAGAACTTCCGCGATTAGCGTCCGTCAAATGCTAGGCGTCCATCGACCATTGTCATCAACGGTTTCGCGTTCAGGATATTTGGTCCTGACGCGGTCATGATGTCTGTGTCGAAGATGGTTATGTCTGCTTTTTTACCAACTTCAATGGATCCAGTTTGTGTCTCCTGAAAGGCGGCGTGAGCCGGCCAGATCGTAAACATTTTCAAGGCTTCTTGAGGCGTAACTTTTTGCGCTTCATTCCAATCTTCATTGTTGAAGCCTTTTAGGTCTTTGCGCTGCGTTGCTGCGTAGAATTCGATCCGTGGGTCTCCGACTTCTACGGGCGCGTCTGTACCGCCAGCGATTTTTGCGCCGCTATCAATCAAGGCTCGCCAAGCATAAGCCCCTTCTAAGCGGTCTGAGCCCAAACGATCTGGTGCAAAATGCAAATCTCCAATGGCGTGACTAGGCTGCATAGAAGGAATGACCCCAAGCTCCACGAAGCGTGGAATGTCACTGGGTTCGATGATTTGAGAATGTTCAATACGCCAGCGTGGATTCTTTTCCTGCCGTTGGGAGGCGGGCACACGCTTAAAGGCAGCTTCGTACCAATCCAGTACCATTCGGTTTGCACGATCGCCAATGGCATGCGTATTGACTTGTGTGCCATCGCGTAGGGCCGCATCGAAAATGGCTTCAGCTTGATCTTGCTTCATCAGCATTAAGCCTGAATTTTTCTCATCATCGGAGTAGGGCGCAAGCAAAGCGGCACCGCGTGACCCAAGGGCTCCATCGGCATAGAGTTTGATGGCGCGTGTTGTGACCAACGGATTATCTTCGTCCCGCATCTGTCTCAGGCTGGCCAAGGTTTGGCTTGTCTTCGCAGGGAACAGGTCAATGGAATTATAGACGCGGATTTTCAGCTTGCCGTTTCGGGCCAATGTGTTGAGCATTGGAATATCTGCGGGATCGACCGACATTGAGTGGATATTTGCCCACCCTCGAGAAGCGTAAAGCTCTGCGCCCTTGATGTAAGCTTCTATTTTCCGCTCAACCGTTAGCTCCGGCATGAGAGGTTGGATGAGGCCTGCTGCATTGTCGATCAACATTCCTGTCGCTTGTCCATCTGCGTCGCGGTTAATGGATCCGCCAAATGGGTTCTCTGTTTCAGCTGTGATCTTCGCCATTTCCAAAGCCAAGCTGTTTACAACACTGGCGTGCCCGTCGGCGCGTTCCAGTATGACAGGATGATTGGTTGTAATGGCGTCAAGGTCTTGACGTGTCGGGAAACGATCTTCTGGCCAATGTGTTTCAATCCAGCCTCTGCCGTATATTGTCTGGCCGTCTGGGGTGTTTTCAACAACGTCTCTCAGTCTGGACTGTAAGTCGGTGACGGAATTCGTACCTTCTAAATTCAAGGTCATTTCACGTAGGCCAATACCGAGAAGATGCCCATGTGCATCTGTAAGCCCTGGCAGGGCCACGGCATTCTTAAGGTCTATATTTTTAGAATTTCCGCCCGCTGAATCGGCGCACCAATTTCCAGTATCAGCACCCGCATATGTGATGACACCCTTGCGTATCGCTACGGCTTCAACTGTCGGGGTTTCGTCATTGGCCGTGTAGATTGGGCCACCAGAAATACACCACGCCCTGGCAAAGTTGCCTGCGGCGGTGTCGTCGGCGTGGTTGTTAGTAGGCTGACAGCCTAAAAGCGCTCCCACAGACACAAGTGACATCAGAGCTAATTTATACGAATCCATAACAACCTTCTTTCCGGAGGTTTTATATGGGGCATTTTTGTCTTACGCTGCAAGGTCTGACGTGTTGTGGCCTTCAAAAACTCTGTCCAAAGCCCCTAGGACATCTGTCAGTTTAACGGGTTTAGCGAGCGCGTCATCCATCCCGATATTCTTACATAACCGACGTTGCTGATATTGTGGGTCAGCGGTCAATGCGACGATAGGGATATTCGTGTACGATTTTTTTGAACTGCGAATGGCGAGTGTCGCTTCGATGCCGTCCATGACGGGCATGTGAATATCCATCAGAACGACATCATATTGTGCATCCTTTGCTGCCGCAACGTCTAGGGCTTGGATCGCTTCGACGCCATTTTCAGCGACATCAATATTGGACACCATCGTTTCCAGCAGTGATGTGACGACCATATGGTTGGTCGTATTATCATCGACAACGAGGATATTGAGGCGTTCATAATCGGAAGCTGGCGGTGTGGCATCCTCTAATATCTTGTCTACAAGGCTGCCGCTTGTTTCTTTACGGCGGTCATCTGCGCGCCGGTCGGCTTTGATGGGCAGGGTTAGGGCGATCACCGTTCCTGATCCGAGAGAGGACTTAACTGAGATTTTTCCACCCATCAATTCAATGAGTTGTTTGGTTATGTTCATGCCGAGGCCCGTGCCACCAAAACGACCCGATATTGTTGCGTCAGCTTGTGCATAGGCTTCAAATAGGTTTGAGAGTTGGGCTTCATTCATGCCGATACCGCTGTCCTTGATAACAGTGACGAGGTTGTTCTGTCCTGCTTTCTCGAGCGTTGTCATAAAGACCTGAATTTTCCCCGAGGGTGAAAATTTAACCGCGTTCGAAATCAGGTTGTTCAAACATTGTTCGTAGCGATGATTATCAAAAACGATTGCCGCTGGGACACTCTCGTCAACGCGACAGTTTAGATCAATATTGTTTTCAACGGCTTTTTGTTCCCATAATGCGCAGACAGACTCGATGGAATCTTTGGGCGACGCGGAGTGGGGGTCAAGCTGAATTTTAGACTCTGCTAATTTGGTGTGCTCAAGGCTCTCATCGACAATGCGAATGATTTTCTCTGCCGAGGATTGAATGAGTTCCAACTTAGGGGTCAAAACAGGGTCGCCGTTGTGATGTACAAGTGCGTCAGCAATTCCGACGACAGCATTCATAGGGGTTCGGATTTCATGGGATAGACGGCCTAAGAAAGCATTCTTTGCGCTAAGTGCGCGTTCGGAGTGTTCAATTGCCTTACGTAAATCGTCCTGAATGCGAAGCTGTGAGGTGACTTCTGTGTAAAAAAGTATGTATCCCGTGATCCTGCCTGATTCTGCAATCTGTGGCGTGGCTTGAGTTTTAACCCAGACCGTATCCGCATTTTTGTTTATCATTCGAAATGTGCCAGACCAAGGTTCGCGAGCCTTATGCGCCGCATACCATTTTCGCTTAAGTTTGGAAAAATCATCCGGGTGAACGAGGTCTTTGATTGTGTGGTTCATGAACCGGTTTGCAATACCGTCACGTCTATCTTGGCTTCCATTTTTATTGTGAGATAGGAATGATTTCGTATCCAAATCAAAAATCAGATAACCAGAATTGCTACTATCCAGCGCCACACGTAATGCATGTTTTTCGATGTAAGTCTGTGTCACATCCCGACAGCTCAACATGTAATACCCGTCCATCTCAAGGTCTTGCCTAAAGCGAACGCGACGTCCTAAGGGGGTGAGAAAATTTATCGATCGTGGCTTATTCTCATGTTCAGATACCGGTTTAGAAACCCCTGCCTTCACAAGTTTTATAAAGTCTTCTGGGGCACCGGGGCCGAAGTCCCCACGTGCGGCCAATTCACCCGCCAGAGACAACATGCAGATTCCCGTCATATTTTTCGTTGTATCGAGTTCCAGGGTCTCAAGGATGCTTTTGTCGTAGAATATGATTTTGAAATCAGAATCGACAACGAGCGTTGCTGTTCCACTCAAACGGCTCAAGCGTGAGAGCCATGCAAATTGCAAGCCCTGCAAAGATGACAGCGGAACATGAGGTTCAGCAACTGTATTTGGCGTCTCTAATGTCACGTGTAAGCCCTAATTCTATGTGTCCAAAATTAGCTAAACAGAGAAAAACGAAAATCTGGTTAAATAGGGTGTGTTTTTATAGACCATCTTGTTTGGGAGTACGGATTTTGGGTTGCGCGGGGCTTCAATAATTCCACATTGTCCCGTCTTCCAGACGTACAATGGGGTGATAGCGACGGTCAAAGCTATAGCGTTTTGCCTCGCTTTCGTCGAAGTCGACGCCTAGGCCGGGGGCGTCACTCACATAGAACAATCCGTTTTCGAGATAGTGGTCAGATGGGAATAGTGCATCGCATTCCTCTGTGCCTAGAACCAAATATTCCTGAATGCCAAAGTTAGGCGCCCACGCATTCAAATGCGCTTGAGCTGCCATGGAGATTGGGGAATGGCTAGGTGCGCCGTGAAACCCCGTTCTAACATTGTGCAATCCTGCCAACTCTACGACCCGTCTGACATGTGTGATACCGCCAGCATATGTGACGGAGACACGGATGAAATCGAGGAGCTCTTCTTCAATCATATCTTTGCAATCCCATATTGAATTGAAGACTTCTCCGATCGCAATAGGCACGGTCGTATGTTGCCGGATAAGTCTCAGGACGGATTGATCATCTGCTGGGGTAGGGTCTTCCATCCAGAACAGGTTGTATTTTTCGACTTCTTTGCCAAAGGCAGCCGCTTCTCGCGGGCGTAATCTGTGATGAACATCGTGTAGGATTTTCAAGTCAGAACCGAACCGTTCTCTGACTTTTTCAAAGACTGTCGGCATGTATTTTAGGTATTTTTCTGTATCCCAAATTTCTTGATCAGGAAGCGTTCCATACTCCGTAATGAAGTGTTTTGAATCACCGCCTTTGCCTGTCGCATACCCACCCTCAGGCATGCCAGGGATACCGCATTGCAAACGGATCGCTTTATATCCTAATGATTCGTAATGCGCGACAGAGTCGAGCAACACATCTAAATCTGTCCCCACAGCATGGGCGTAGACCATCGCGCCGTCACGGCTTTTCCCGCCAAATAGGTCATAACAAGGAAGCCCCGCGATTTTGCCTTTAATGTCCCAAAGCGCCATATCAACCGCGCCAATGGCGGCCATTGCCACGGGGCCACGACGAAAATAGGCACCTCTGTAAAGATACTGCCAGATGTCCTCGCTTCTTCGAGGGTCAATCCCAATGAGGCACGGGATGATATAGGTTTTGAGGAACTCTGCTGGCAGCGTTTCACGGGTGTTCAGCGTTCCATCGCCAATGCCGTAAATACCTGAATCGGTCATAATTTTCAATGTGACGTAATTTTTACCTGGCCCGCCGACAAAGACTTCTGCGCTTGTAATTTTCATGATCTATCTCCAACGCCAATAAATATTGGTATTAACACGGGGTAAGTATTGGTCTAGGCATTTGGTTAAAGATGTAGGGGGCGATCAATGAGCAAGTCAATAAAGGTGTTAGTCCACGGCACAGGTTTTGCCGGACAAGGCCACGCAGAGGCGTTTCGTGAAGCAGGGGTTGAGGTTGTCGGGATTGTCGGACGAACCGAAAGCGTTGTTCAGGACGTTTCGAAAGAGATGAATATTTCTTACGCTGGCACTGATTGGGCGAAGGCGCTCGCGGAGTGTCAGCCCGATATTGTATCTATCGCAACACCCGGCGGCGCTCATTTTGAACCCATCAAGCAAGCTATCGAGGCAGGATGTCATGTGTTTTGCGATAAGCCTCTGACTGCGGATGGTGATACAGCCAAAGCGCTTTATCAGCTCGCGACAGACAAAGGCGTGAAGACAGCCTTTGCTGCGAGTTTCAGATATATGCCTGAGGTTATCCATGCCAAGCGACTGGTTAAAAACGGATTTATCGGTGAGCCGTTGGAGGTTGAATGTGTGTCGCATTTTAATTTGGAGCGCGATATTCCCTTTGGCTGGTCACACCGCAAAGAAGATGGTGGCGGCCGGCTAAATAATAATTTTACGCATAAATTATCAATCGTCACATCCGTAATTGGCGAAAAAATACTCTCAGTTATGGGAGAAGTCCGCAACGATATGGGCAAAGCACCGATCGTCAAAGGTGTCCATAATTTTAAAACACGACGCGACCACATCCCAGATGATTTGAATGATCCGTCCTTAGAATGGGGCGATTCAAATGTTGAATGGTCCTACAATGTCACCGCGAAGTTAGAGAGTCCATTTGCGGCAAAACCTGTCTCGGTTCTCTTTAAACATGGCGGACTGCACCCGCGCTTTCATGAAGATTATATTGCCTTTTATGGTAGCAAAGGCGCAATTTATATTAAGGGTCATTACGGCAGTGGGCCGCTCTATCTATACGGTGAGAGCAAAACATGGGACGAGGTAAACCTCCCCGCTGACATAGCCGCAGATGTTCCAGACGTTGAGGGGGATACCGAACGCAATTGGCAGTACTTAGTTCGGGAGTTTGTCAAAGACATTCAGGGCGCCCCCTTCAGGCCGTATCAAACCTTTAAAGAGGGCAGTCATTATCAACAGCTGATCGATATTATTCGGAGAAACGACAATTGGGTGGATGTCTCGCATCTACAATAAAACCCTCACATCTCAAACGGTCCCATCGAGAGCTGAACCATGTCTCAAATAGAAATTTCGAATATCGAATATCTCGTGATTATCGGCTACCTCGTTTTGATTGCTTTGGTCGGTATCGTTTTCAGGACATTCTCTTCTAATACGGACGATTACTTTAAAAGCGGATCTAAAGGGAGCTGGTGGCTTGTTGGCAGTAGCGCATTTATGAGCGCGTTCAGTGCGTGGACCTTTACGGGGGCGGCGGGGGTCGCTTACGAATCTGGCTTCTCCGTGATGATTATTTTTCTAGGGAATGCCTTTGGGTTCTTTCTAAACTTCCTGTTTTTGGGGCCTTGGCTGCGTCAAATGCGGGTGACGACATTCCCCGAGGCGATCTCTAAGCGCTTCGGAGAGAGAACGCGCATTTTCTACGCGCTATATGAAGTGCCTATTCGGATCTTATATTCGGCGATGGCGCTCTATGGTTTAGGAATTTTTTGTTCGGCAGTTTTTGGATATAACATCTATCAGGTTGTCCTCGTTTGCGGCGTCGTGGTGCTTTTCTATTCGGCAACGGGTGGACGCTGGGCGGTGATGGCAACGGATTTTTTGCAAGGTTTAATTCTGATACCCCTGACGCTCATAATCGCGTGGCTTTGCCTGCGTGAACTGGGCGGTCTCAATGGTATGTTTGAGGAGATAGAAGCGCAGGGTCTGACGGAAGACTTTAAAATGGTCAACTCGGCTACCCTGTTTGGCGGTGCCTACACGTGGGGCTGGGCAAGCGCGATGGTCACAAAAGGGTTTTTGGTCTTCAACTCCATGTATGCGGGGCCGCGATATTTCTCCGTCAAGGATGGCCGAGAGGCACGGAAGGCCGCCATATTGGCTTCCGTTCTGTTTCTGGTGGGTGGTTTGGTCTGGTTCCTGCCGCCTATCACAGCGCGACTTCTCTACTCTGAGGAAGTCATGGCACTCGCGATTAGCAAACCTGCCGAAGCCGCCTATGCGATTGCCAGTATCAAACTCCTGCCTGCGGGTTTGGTTGGCCTGATCGTTGTGGCGATCCTCACGGCGACGATGAGTTCGATGGATACAGGTCTCAACACGAATGTGGCGATATTGATCAAGGATATTTACCCGAAGCTGTCTCAAAAATTTAAGTGGAAACCAAAAAAGGAAACAGAACTTCTGCGCTATGGCCGTATCTATACCTTGCTCATGGGGGTCGTAATTATCCTTTTGGCCCTCTATCTCGCCCAGCAAAAAGGCAAAGGCATTTTCGAGATTATGCTGGATGTCGGCGCGCTCCTCATGAGTCCTATTCAGATTCCACTCATGTGGGGGCTCTTCATTCGCAGGACGCCATCATGGGCGGCCCTTCTGTCCATTGGGTGTGGTTTAACCGTTTCGATTCTGGCGTTCTTGGATGTACCACTCTCACACTTTGGGTTTGCGGAAGGAACCGAATGGACGTTCCAGTTTAAATTCTTCGGTGTTTTGGTTGCGGGGTCTTTGGGCTTCTTGGCCTCCATACCCTTCGCCCCACCCAAAGGCTCCGCGCATCGCAATATGGTCGACACATTTATCTCAACGATGAAAACACCCATCGACTTTGAAACTGAAGTCGGGAAGGGCAATGATCTCGCTCAGCTAAAAGTCATTGGCCGATTTGGATTAGCTATCGCAGCCTTCATCGGCGCAATGTTGATCATTCCAAACCCCGCAGAAGGCAGGCTCGCCATAGCCGCCCTCGCGATCATCATTGGTTGTGTCAGCTTGTTGATGGTCGTCGCTGGATCACGTCGCGCTTGATGCCAAATATGAGGGTGGCAAAACTCGCAGATGCGCACTAATTCGGGCTTGCACCCCACCTGCAATTTCATGTAGACGCCGCGCAGATCAACGGGCGTATTTCATTCGATGGTCTCTTTGGGGTTTCAGCCCAGACCGCCGCGGTAGCTCAGTGGTAGAGCGCATCATTGGTAATGATGAGGTCGGGAGTTCAATTCTCCCTCGCGGCACCAGCTTTCTTTCTTCCTAATCTAACCTCACTCCTGCATGCTTACGCCTTGAAATGGCGCCCACAGGGGGTAAACCTCGCTCATGTCGGAAAAAGGTCAAACCTCTAAACAATCACGCGAAGAGCGTCTCGCGGAGCAATTGCGTGCGAATCTTCGTCGCCGAAAGCAAGCCGCTCGCAAGACAAAATCTGCGGCAGTTGACCTCCCTCCCAAAGGTGAATGAATATCTGCCTTATTCTCGCCGAGGCTACGCCTTGAAATCGCCTGCCGCCCCGCATAACACGCGATCTCAACACCGCGACGGATAGAAGATCATGGATAAGATTGTCATAGAGGGCGGCTACCCGCTCAATGGTGAAATCAGCATTAGTGGAGCCAAAAATTCGGCCATTAAATTGATGGCGGTTTGCTTGCTGACAGATGAGCCTGTGACCCTCACCAATATGCCGCGTCTGCGCGATACCCGCTCTATGGCGGGACTTCTGCGACACTTGGGTGTTGAGGTGGATGAGGGCGAAGGCGACGTGATGAAGCTTCATGCGCCGAAACTGACGGACCTCACTGCACCTTATGAACTCGTGCGGAAAATGCGGGCGAGTTTCAATGTGCTGGGACCGATTCTTGCCAGAGAACGCAAAGCTAAAGTTTCATTGCCCGGTGGCTGTGCCATCGGCGCGAGACCTGTCGATTTGCATTTGAAAGCCCTTGAAGCACTAGGCGCTGAAATCGAGCTGGATGAGGGCTATGTTATCGCGTCTGCGAAAGACGGCCTCAAAGGTGGAAACATCACATTTCCTTTCGTCAGCGTGGGTGCGACGGAACATGCCATGTTGGCCGCGGTACTGGCGGACGGTGAAACGGTTCTGAACAATGCTGCGCGTGAGCCTGAGATTGCGGACTTAGCAAATTGCCTGAATGCCATGGGCGCCAAAATTATGGGTGCTGGACGATCAGAAATACGCATTCAAGGCGTGGAACGCTTATCGGGCGTAAAATATGCCGTTGTTCCAGATCGAATCGAAGCGGGAACATATGCTTTGGCCGCCGCTACGGCGGGCGGGTCTGTGCGCCTCACAAATATTCGCTCAGATCATCTGGGGTCGCTTTGGCCGCTGATCGCGCAAGCTGGCGCAAAAGTGTCGCTTGATGAAACCAGTGTCCTGATTGAACGCGGGGGCGGGCGACCGAAACCCGTTGATGTTGACACAATGGCCTATCCGGGGTTCCCGACCGACCTGCAGGCGCAATTCATGTCTTTCATGTGTCTGGCCGATGGTACGTCGATTATTCGTGAAAACATCTTTGAAAATCGATTCATGCATTGCCCTGAACTTATCCGCATGGGGGCTGATATTACGGTCAGAGGTCGCGAAGCGATTGTGCGCGGTGTGAAGGAATATCGCGGCGCGCCTGTGATGGCGACGGATTTGCGTGCTTCTGCATGCCTCATCAATGCAGGATTGGCCGCACGCGGTGAAACGCATATCAGTCGCGTGTATCACCTTGACCGCGGCTTCGAAAAAATCGAAGTCAAACTACAGCAATGTGGCGCAAGAATTTCGAGGCAAAAAGATGACTAATCTGAGATTACTCGCGACAAAGACATCCGACCTTGAGGTCATGGCTTCGGCGATTCAGGATGGCATTTTTCAAATTGGTCAATCGCGATTTGATGCAGACGCCCGCAGTTTTACGCTGCGCTTATCCCGTTACATGCACGAAAATGCGTCAGCTCAGCGGATCGAATCAGGCCTGCGTTTTGATGGTGTTGGAAAAGTTCGCGCTCAAGGCGTCGCGCAAGATAAAGCAGACGCTTATGCTGTCGTTCTTGGCCTGGAATTCGAAGAAACGGACGCACCCGCAGGTCATATCAATTTAACACTCGCAGGTGGGGGCGTGATTCAACTCGACGTCGAAGCGATTGACGTGACGCTCGCGGACATGGGCGAGCCTCGCAAAACCAAAAAAATCCCAACGCATGACGGATAACGAAAACCACTATATTGCTGAATTGCATATCGATGAGGATAGCTTGCCTGCGACCTCGATTGAGATGCAGCATGAAAGGCGTGTGGCGACGTTTGACCTTCTAGAAGAGAATATGTTTCGTCCGTTGGACAGTGAACGAGGGCCTTACATCTTGAACCTGAGTCTCCAAGATGGCCGCAGATTGGTCCTGGATGTGTCGCGAACAAATGGGTCTCCGCGCGGAACCTATAATATCTCACTTGTTCCGTTTCGACGTGTTATCAAAGATTACTTCATGATCTGCGAGAGCTATCACAACGCTATTCGTACGGCCACATCTGCACAAATCGAAGCGATTGATATGGGTCGACGGGGTTTGCATAATGAAGGATCGCGTATGTTGACAGATGCTTTGCGCAATCAAGCCGAGATTGAATTCAATACATCGCGTCGCCTGTTTACTCTAATCTGCGCCCTTCACCGACGGACGGTTCAATGAAAGTCCTCTTCATTTGTCAGCTAAATTCCGTGCGGTCCCCAATGGCCGAAGGCTTGCTGCGAAAACGTTTAGGGGATCGGGTTGATGTACAGAGTTGCGGTTTAACCCCCATAGACCCGAATGATTTCATGGTGAGTGTTATGCGCGAAGTTGGAATTGATATGGCCGAGCACGAGCCACTGGCTTTGGCGGATTTACAAGATGAGACATTCGATCGCGTGATCGCGTTTACCGCCTCGGCGCAAGCGTCTGCGCAGACCGCGTTTGAGGACACAGATGTGGAAATCGAGCTTTGGGCTGTGCCTGATCCCGGCGAAGGGTCACTAGATGTACGGGCTTTGCTGAACAATTATCGCGCTATCCGAACGAATATTGATGCCCGTTTGGGTCGTGCCTTCCGATAAACGGCATAAAAGCCTTTAAAACCGACAAAATCCACCTATATAGCGCTCATATTACAGCCGAAAAAAGGAACTAGTTTGGCCAAAGAAGAACTTTTGGAATTCGAAGGCGAAGTCGTAGAACTTCTGCCGAATGCGACATTCCGTGTGAAACTCGTGAACGATCATGAGATCATTGCCCATACCGCTGGCCGCATGCGCAAGAACCGTATTCGGGTTCTTGCCGGTGACCGCGTCACTGTCGAAATGACGCCCTATGATTTGACCAAAGGTCGGATCACCTACCGATTCAAATAGCGCGCGCAGGGATGAAGCCTTTCATCCTGGCGAGTGCCAGTCCGCGCCGGCGTGACCTTTTGGGTCAAATCGGCATGACACCTCATCGCATTATCCCCGCCGACATTAATGAAGACCCCATTGAGGGTGAACTTCCGCGTGGGCACGCTTTGCGTTTAGCCTGTGAGAAAGCGCAAAAGGTCTCATTCGAGCATCAGGGTGAGGTCGTTTTGGCCTCGGACACGGTTGTGGCTGTCGGACGACGTATCTTACCCAAATCAGAAGACGTAAAAACGGCAGAAGACTGCTTGCGGTTGCTCTCTGGACGCAGTCATCGCGTTTATACGGGTGTGGCCGTTATCGACGCCTCTGGTGTTTTACGCTCACGGGTTTCCGAGACTCGATTGAAGATGAAGCGTTTAAGCGAAATTGAAATTACAGAATATCTCGAGAGTGAAGAATGGGATGGCAAAGCGGGCGGTTACGGCATCCAAGGCCGTGCTGGTGCTTTCATCCATCATCTTTCAGGCTCTTACAGCGGTGTCATGGGCTTGCCTGTCTATGAAACCCGAAACCTCTTATTGGCGGCTTGTTCATGAAACGTAGAGCAGTAATTGAAGACGCCGTTGGCGAATGTCGCGCACTTGTTTATGAAGGTCGCCGCATGGTCGAACTTCATGTTGACCGTCCGTGGCAGAATACTCCGCGCACAGGCGACCTCTATAGCGCACGTGTGACCTCTATCGACGCGTCCGTTGCGGGGGCGTGGGTTGAGATTGCAAAAGATACCGCGCCAGCCTTACTGCCTTTCGCTGCGCAACGCGGTATGCCGCGTTTGGAAGAAGGGCAATCTGTTGAAGTTGCCGTACTCCGCTCTCAAATCGGTAAAAAAGGTGCAACGGTTCGCTATATCGGTGAAACGGAAAAGCCGACGGGATTGCTCAAAAAGCTAACGTTGCGGGAGCGTTTGAGTGAGCGTTTCGAAAATATTACCTTTGATGTGGCGGCTGTAAATGCCATCGATGACGCCTGTGACACCTCCGTGGCATTGCCAGGTGGCGGTTCAATTACGGTTGAACAAACCCAAGCTCTCTTGGCGATTGATGTTGATAAAGGGGCTGCGATTTCTGCGGCGAATGCTGCGAATGAAGCCGCAAAGTTGATCGCCTCCCAGTTACGACTACGCGCGCTGGGCGGACTGGTCATTATTGATTTTCCAAATTTGCGACAGCCTAAGCAACGCAAAACACTTGAGCGAACTTTGGAGGAGGCCTTTGACGTCGATCCCAATATGGCGAAATTCAACAGTCTCTCTCGTTTCGGCGTCATTGAGATGACTCGGGCCAAGCCTGACTTGTCTCTCGATGAAATTTTGAATGATCGCTTTGGCGAGCCTACGGTTGAAACATTAGGTCTGCGGGCGATACGTCGCCTGACACGTGAAGCTGCAGTTTCAGCAGGTGCCCAATTGGAACTTAGTGTTCCCGCTTCTGTGATGAGCTGGTTGGACGCTGCGCCCTTTGATTGGCGTGCAGAGGTGACAGACCGCATCGGCGCAAGGTTTACCGTGGTTACGGGGACTGCGATTGACGTTAAAGCTGACAGATGAGCAAATGCACCTATTGCAAACGCGCGGCTGTCGTTGAGGCGTTTAAGCCGTTTTGTTCGAAACGGTGCTCTGATCTTGATTTAGGGCAGTGGCTTATGGGCGGATACGCAATTCCGACGCATGAACCTGCACCAAGTTCGCATGATGATCCAGATGAGTCTGATCCGTACACACCCGCGAATGATTACCTATAACTGTCGAAGACAGTTTTAGCATCAATAAAATAATCGTTTAATCCGAGGGCCTTATCTGCATTTTCTAAACTGTATCGTGTCACATAGGAAAAGGCTGAAACACCAATATTGTCACGCTGATAATCTTCCACCAACGCGCGAGTCACCATATCCGCTGGGACACAGACATTGTCGACAAGTGCTCGGATTTCTCCCGACAGCGCGCCATCAACAAACCAACCCGAGCGTTCGCCGTGAGCATATCGGCGGTCTGGACGCGCGATTTCACCGTCCACAGCCTCGTAAACCGTGTGAACGGATCGTATCAGCACGTTCGGGTTTTGACACAAATGCGACAGCGTAATTTCCGCGTCAGGTAATTGTTCCCGCACAGCATAGAGCGTTTCGGGAAGCCAACTGACCCAAACAATACGATCAACAATACCGTGAGCGTGTGCGAGGGCGATGAGCATGTCCTCAAACCCAGCGTCTTTCATATCGATAAGTAATTTGGCTTTGTTAGGATGACGGGCTGCATTCCCAAATAGGGCGTCTGCCGTTGGCATATAGCCAAACTTTCCGCCCATGCGGTCACGATCTGCGGCCATGATGTCACAAATGCGGTGGGTTTGCCCGAACTGGTCTTTCGCGGCTTCATCATGATAAATCAGAGGGGTGCCGCATCGCGTCACGCGAATATCAAATTCCACTTGCGAAACGCCGAAATCAAGGGTCTTCAACAAACCTTGGATCGTATTTTCGTGGTCAGAAAAGCCGCGAAAGCGGTGAGATACAAGTTGAGATAAAGCGACCATAGGTAACGCTTAGTCAAATTCTCCTACAGGTCAAATCCGCCCCAGAGAACCGTGTAGGCCTCGCATTGAATCACGACGCTTTGATAGTCTGAAATATCAATATCGGCAGGAATAACATAGCTCTGTGCGCCGCGATGAGACTTCAAGACCGATAGCCGAACCGCACTAGCATCGATGTCCTGTGCTGATAATGTCGAGATTGGCGTCTTGCTGAGGTAGAGTTTCAGATCAGGGCCGCTCTTTGTTTTAAAGTCCTCAGAAAACACGAGACGTGTTTCACCATCGACTTTGTCAATCTTGGCCGACCCGTGGATCGTGTAGCGTTTCTTGACGAAGGCCTTCTCACTTGAGGCCTCACTTTGAACTTGTGCAAAGCTCGTAAGGGGTACCGCGATTAAGCAAGTAAGAATGGCAATATGTTTCAACATGCGATCAAACTACCCGCTTTCAGCCACCCTGCAAGTCACACGCGCGTGAGATGTCTGATGTGTCAAAGATTGTTAGGTCCTGTTCATGTTTTGCATGAGGACCTAACGACGCCCATAGTTGCTTACTTCCGAGTATCGTCTGGGTCCTGTCGAGAGACTGTCCGAAAGCCGATGTGGTTCGTTGGTAAATCGGCTTCTTGGAACTGCCTAGCCGCACTCCGGTAACGCGCGCAGTAATTCTCGGCGCAGAGGTAGGAGCCGCCTTTAATGACATAAGTCGGGGCCGCTGATGAACTCGGCGTGTCGCTCTTGGTCCATTCCCAAACATTCCCTATCATATCGTAGAGACCGTGCGTATTCGCGGGAAAACATCCTACGGGTGCTCTCAGGTCGAAACCGTCGTTTTGGGTGTTCTCGAGCGGAAAGGTGCCTTGCCAAGTATTGGCCATTTCTTTTCCTGACGGTGTACGCTCATCGCCCCAAACATATTGAGAGGCCGCCCCTGCGCCCGCAGCATATTCCCACTCAGCCTCTGTGGGCAAATCTCGTTTGGACCATGCGGCATAGGCGAGGGCGTCTTCATAGGACACTTGAACAACGGGGTAGGTGCCTTGCCCTTTGATTGAACTGCCGGGTCCTTCAGGTTGGTGCCATGTTGCACCAGGGACAAAACGCCACCAATTAGGGTTATCCGCGTTAGGGGGCATGAATACAGCTGCGCCCTCAACGTCAAATCCAACCTGCGGCTTTTCGGCTGTCGTGATATAACCCGTTGCGTCTATGAAAGCCGCAAATTGGGCATTTGTGACCTCGTGAGCGTCGATATCATAATTGCCAACCCGTCCGACACGCTCGGCTTCCTCAGGATAGGTTCGGGTCGCACCCATTGTGAATGTCGCGCTTGTGATGAGTTGTGTCGCATAGGGGATGGTTGGACAGGCTGGAGCACTCACCGTTTTGACGGGATTGCACCCTGAAATCCAAAGGGACACAGCACCCAAGGCCGCAGAATGTGTAAGTTTGCGCGTTAGAAACATGACGGCTGTTTATTGAAAGCACGCCTCAACGCAAGAATGGACATTGATTCTGAGACATCGTTGCCAAGCCTCGCGAAGATTATTTGGCTGATATCTTGAAAACCTTACCCGTTTCGGTGCACACTTTTAAAAACGACGGGTATACCGGAATTGGGGAAATTATGATCAAACATGTATTTTTAGGCAGCGCCGCCATCAGTGTATTCGCACTTGCAAGCTGTGGGGATAAAACCCCTGCCAAAGAAGATGTGAAAATCGTCAAAGCTGCCCTCGCAACAGTTGAACGCACACCAACAAAAAACGCTTATTTTGGTGATCTACATATTCACACAAAAAACTCATTCGATGCCTTTATCGTGGGCACACGCACAACCGCTGATGACGCATATCGCTTCGCGCAAGGCGAGACGATTGACAATGGGGCAGGGAAAGACATCCAACTCTCGGGTGTACCGCTCGATTTTTACGGCGTGTCTGATCACGGGGAATATATGGGCGTGGTCGCGGCGATGCGAGACAAGGATAACCCAATCTCCAAAACGGATACGGCAAAGTCAATATTTGGCTTAATGGCGGGCGGCATGGATGCGCGGCGCGAGGCTTTCATCAATATTGGCACCACGATTGTCACGGGTGACGAAATTGATGACATTTATGATCGAGATTTCATCGACAGCGCCTGGGCCGAGAATGTCGCGGCAGCGGAGCGGCATAATCAACCCGGCAAATTCACGACCTTCGCCGCCTATGAATTCACGGCGATGGCGATCGTCGGCGACGCCGTGAATAATTCTGGGGCGCTCAACCTGCATCGAAATGTCATCTTCGCAGATAAAGCCCCTTCGCGCCTGTTCACGACACTCGATTCACCGAATCCAGAGGACCTATGGGATTGGATGAATGACCAACGCGAAGATGGCTTAGATGTCTTGGCGATTCCACATAACTCTAATGGGTCCAACGGTCAGATGTTTGATATCCGCCAGAAAGATGGCAGCGAGATTACGCGCGAATATGCGACCAATCGTTTGTTAAACGAACCGATTGTTGAAATCAGTCAGGTCAAAGGTACGTCCGAAACACATCCTCTGCTCTCGCCAAATGATGAATGGGCAGGGCATGAGCTTTATAGTGTACTCGTGGGGACACCGTTTAAGTCTAAAGTTGTGTCGGGAAGTTTTGTGCGCCCAACATTAGGCGTCGGGTTGAAAATGGCCGAGGATATCGGTGCCAACCCTTACCAATTTGGCCTCATCGGCTCGACGGACACCCATCTCAGCGCGTCGTCGCTTCAAGAGGAAAGTTTCTTCGGAAAATTCTCCTCTGACCTTGATCTTGAAAGCCGCAAGTCCATCCCGCTCAATGGCGCAAAGACGTGGAACGCGGCCAGTCAAGTCGAAGATGTCGTTACCGCTTCGTCGCAATATGCGGCCGCAGGATTGGCTGGGGTCTGGGCGGAATCCAATACACGAGAAGACTTGTTTAACTCGATGAAATCAAAAGAGGTCTTTGCAACATCTGGCCCCCGTATTCGAGTTAGGTTTTTCGGCGCCGATGGGTTCCTTCCAAAAACGTTGGACGTTCCGAACATGGTTGAATGGGCCTATGACGCGGGCGTCCCAATGGGCGGCGTTTTACCGATCGCGGATAAGTCGCCGGAATTTCTAGTTTGGGCAATGCAGGACGGTGATGGCGCACCGCTGCAACGCGCACAGATTGTCAAAGTGACGGCGGAAGGCGAAATGGTTTACGACGCGGTTTGCTCTGACGGCTCAACGCCTGACACCGCGACCCGTCGATGCAGTGACAATGGCGCACGTGTCGACGTCTCAACATGTCAAACATCGGGTACTGGCGCGAGCGAGTTAAAAACAATCTGGCAAGACCCCGATTGGAAAGCGGGACAGGCGGCGAGTTATTATGTGCGTGTCCTCGAGAACCCAAAATGTCGTTGGAGCACATGGGATGCGGTCCGCAATGGTACGCCTCCTAATCCATCCATGGACGCCATCCTGCAAGATCGCGCATGGAGCTCCCCAATTTGGGTGCAATAAAGGCGTTTTGAAATAAGGATGCGCGTTTATTCTCGATATTTTGAGAAAATAATCATTTGAAATCAGGGCTCTAAATTTTCTTTCAAGAGATGCGTCCTCGGTGTCGAAACCTGTGTCATTTTAAGGTGTCTTCTCACGACGGGCGACCAAGCGTACATTGGCTTGTTCGGTGTGAAGCGACGCTTGTCATTGTGAAAAGCTTGGTAACGCTTGCTGATCTGGGTGGCTGATTGAGAGCTATTTGAGCCGAGACTGCTTAGTATGGCCGACTCGTGCATTTCTGTTTTCACACAAATCAAGACTATCGGAAAATGGGTAGCCTTCGCCCAATTTTCGATTCTAAATAAACAGAATTGCACCGGGAAAAAGGCGTCGTCGCGTGGGGTTTTCGCAATGGAAACAGTGGGAAGGCTCGAAAACTACTATTTTATGGGGTTTCCGCCCGAGCCTGACTACCCACGCGAACATCCCATTTTTCCAACACCAAATACTAAGAGATACAGGAGCTGAATTGGTTCCGAGGTTCAGTAAGGCCAACGCCTAAACTCCAATTGTCATCCCAGACTTGACCAGGGACCATCAGGTGTAGCGTTTGGCGTAGAGATCACACGTCTTTCGGCCAGTGGCGAATAATTCCGATTGCAAGCGGGCATGACGTCTGTGTGTGGCGCAAGCTTGTTTGGGGTTCATGCTTGGCTTGCTCGCTTGAACCATCCTTGAGTCTCTGCGGAACGGCGCGTTAGCTTTCACCATTTTCAATATTGCTTATTTGTCTTCAATATTTTTAATCCCTATCAATATCGTGAATTTACGAAATGAGATAGACAATGAGACCTACCCCGAAAGACGATTCTCTTATTCGGAACCAAGCCTATATTGATGGGCAATGGGTGGACGCGTTGAGCGGTGAGACATTTGCAGTCACGAACCCTGCGACGGGTGACGTCCTGACGAACGTTTCTCGTTGCGGTGCGAAAGAAACGGCTCACGCGATTAAAGCCGCCGACACAGCGCAACAGCTTTGGAAGAAAACATCCGCCAAGGAACGGTTTGCTTACCTAATGAAGTGGCATGATCTGATGCACGAGCATCTCGAAGATCTGGCATTGCTTCTAACGTTGGAGCAGGGGAAGCCATTGGCAGAGGCTAAGGGTGAGGTTCTATACGGCGCAAATTATGTGCGGTGGTTTGCCGAAGAAGCAAAGCGTGTATATGGAGACACAATTCCAAATGCCACATCTGACACACGCCTGTTAGTTATCAAACAACCCATCGGCGTTGTCGCATGTATCACCCCGTGGAATTTCCCCAATGCGATGCTTGCGCGGAAAATTGCCCCTGCCTTGGCAGCAGGTAATACCGTTGTGTGCAAGCCCGCGAATGAGACACCTCTCTCCGCTCTGGCGCTCGCCGAGCTTGCAGATAGGGCTGGAATCCCTGCGGGCGTGATTAATATGGTCAATGGGATTACACCCGAAATCGGGGAAGAGATCACGTCTAATCCGATTGTGCGTAAGCTGACGTTCACTGGGTCGACGCCTATTGGCAAAAAATTGACAGCCGATTCCGCACGGACAATGAAGCGAACCTCAATGGAGCTGGGAGGCAATGCGCCCTTCATTGTCTTTGATGACGCCGATTTGGACGCTGCGGTTTCCGGATTGATGATCAGCAAATTCCGTAATGCAGGCCAGACCTGTGTCTGTTCCAATCGCATATTTGTTCAATCGGGCATCTATGATGCATTCGTGGAGAGGCTGAACAAAGCTGTCAGCGAACTCGTGGTGGGTGATGGGCGATCCGAAGGTACCAGCATTGGCCCACTAGTGCATGAACGCGCGGCCAATAATGTGCGCGCCCTCATTGAGGAAGCCGTGTCTAAGGGCGCAACGTCTAAGAGCTTTGCAATTGATGAGCTTCCAAATGCCTGCTTTGTGGCACCCACAATCCTGACGGATGTGAGTGATGATATGCGGATTTTCCACGAAGAAATTTTCGGTCCCGTCGCCCCAATCTTTAAGTTCGACACAGAAAACGACGTTATCAAACGCGCCAATGATACGCCATTTGGGCTAGCGGCCTATTTCTATTCTCGAGATATCGGACGTGTCTGGCGTGTCTCAGAGGCGCTCGAATACGGAATGGTGGGTATTAATGCCGGCGCAATTTCAAATGAAATGGCCCCCTTCGGCGGCGTCAAAGAATCGGGGCAGGGCCGTGAAGGGTCGAAATATGGCCTGGACGATTATCTGGAGATTAAGTCCCTGTGTATGGGAGGCATCGACACCTGAGCCAAACCCAAAACACAAGTGTTGTTCCACGGGTCTGAAAGCCAAGCGTCTAAATCGTATTGGTTTTTCATTGAGGATCAGATTTGCGAGATGTCGGAGCGTACGCGACAAGACATTATGGCCTGATTCAAAATATGGGGGGATTATTGGACTGTAGTGGCGGGCGGGGAGGGATTCGAACCCCCGGTGGAGTTGCCCCCACGCCAGTTTTCAAGACTGGTGCATTCAACCGCTCTGCCACCCGCCCACGGGTACATTGGTCAATGAAGCGGCGGCATATGACGTATCGAAACAATGGTCAATCCACTTATTTCATTAACCTCATGGTCACCTTGAATTTTGTTCTCACGTTAGGGCTATTTCGGAACCGCCATTTAAGCCTGCCCATTTAGGTTACCAAACATAGAAGAGATCAATGTGCACTGTCCAAGACATGACGCAATGGTCATTCGGCCTGTCGGGTGGGGCAACTTAAAGAGGTGAGTATGTTTGTGAATGTAAAACGATTTGGAACGGGCCTTACGACGGCAATGCTGGGGCTTGCGGTCACTGGCTGTGCGTCCACATCCATGACGAAATCTGTTCAGGCGGCACCTATCGTTTACAAGGTCGGAGACGGTCCAACTAAATATGCGTCCCTATCAACACCCAGAACACCGGGTACGCGGGCTGTGCCAGATAGTTACATTCCTGCGCGTCCTATGCCTACACCTCAAGCGTCGCAACGTTTTGACCAAGCCAATGTTGATACTGACCTTTATAAGCATCAACGCATTGGTAAGCGGTACACGATCATGGGGAAGTCCTACACGCCAAAGCATCAACCTGGTTATGATGTGACGGGTGTTGCCTCTTGGTATGGTGACAAATTCCATGGAAAGCCCACGGCGACAGGCGAAACTTACAATAAAAACGACCTGACAGCCGCGCATAAGACGCTGCCTTTAAATTCGATGTTATTCGTAACAAATGTCGAAACTGGGAAAACACTGTTGGTGCGTTTGAATGATCGCGGTCCTTTCGTTGGCGATCGTATCATTGATCTTTCACAAGCCTCTGCAAAAGCGCTTGGGATCACAGGTCTCGGCAAAGTTCGGGTGCAATATGCGGGTCCTGCTGATCCGATGGCCGCCAGTCGTGCGCCTGTTCGCGCCCCTGTCGAAGTGCCACGCCCCGTTGAAGAGTTCGTCGAAGCACCTGCCGCACGTCCTGCGCCACGGCCTGTAATGCCGTTCACGCCACTAGCCCCTCAACCTCGTGTTCCTGCGCCATATGTTCCTGTGGCCCCAATCGCGCCGAATGCGCCGCAAGCCATCGGGAACGGGTTGCAAGCACCCGATGGTCAAGTGACTTTAACGATCAAAGGCCCGATCCATGTTGCGAGTCACACAGGCTCTCAACCCACTTTGATCCGTGAGCGCATTACGACAAAATAAGGCGATAATTGCAGCGCTCTGCCTTGCGATTGCCATATCACCATGCGACGAAATGGGATGTCCTTGACGGGGCATCCCTTTTTTGATTCGTATTTCGATAGGTACCGCTCGCTGTGTTCCGCTCCATTTCCATTTTAAGTCTTAGTTTGTTGCTTTCGGCATCGGCTTTAGCGCAATCTAATTTCGAAACCGCTGCCCCTCACGCCGTGATCATTGACGCCAAAACGGGCGAAGTGATGTTTGAAAAAGATGCACGTCAACCTATGGCCCCTGCATCTATGACGAAAATCATGACGGCTGATTTGGTATTCGCGGCCCTTAAAGACGGCACCCTCTCGCCGTCTACGGAGTTCACCGTTAGCGAAGATGCTTGGCGTCGGGGTGGCGTTAAATCTGGTTCTTCGACGATGTTCCTGAACGTCAACTCAAAAGCGAGTGTCGCGGACCTCCTCAAAGGCGTCATCATTCAATCTGGCAATGATGCCTGTATCGTGTTGGCAGAAGGTATGTCAGGCTCTGAAGCGGCTTTCGCTCAACGCATGACTGAACGTGCGCATGAACTGGGCCTCAAGAGCGCAACTTTCCGCAATGCAACAGGGTGGCCTCATCCAGAGCATGAAATCAGCGCGTTAGACCTCGCTAAACTCGCACAGCAACAAGTTGTAACCTACCCAGAGTTTTATCCGCTTTATGCCGAGCGAAATTTCACGTGGAACGATATTAAGCAAAGCAACAGAAACCCGCTCTTGGGTCGCGTAAATGGGGCCGATGGCCTAAAGACTGGTCACACTGAAGCCTCAGGATATGGCCTTGTTGGGTCTGCGCTACGCGGGGGTGATCGACGCATTATTGTTATCAATGGCTTGTCTAGCCAGACCGAGCGTCGAGACGCTGCAACCCGTTTAATGGAGGCCGCTTTCACGCAATTCCGTATCTACGATCTCCATAGCAAAGGCGTCGCGATGGGAAATGTGGAGGTGTATATGGGAAAAGCCAGCACGGTTCCCGTCGCATTGACGCAAGATATACGAAAAGGTTTGGCCGTTGTTGATCGCAAGAAAGTCACATCTAGCGTCCGTTTCACGGCTGCGAAGGCTCCGATTTCAAAAGGTGATAAAGTGGCCGAACTAGACATCAGTGTTCTTGGGCGACCTATTGAAACGTTTGATCTCGTCGCAATGGAAGATGTCGAGCGCAAAGGCTTATTTTCTCGGGCTTGGACTGGATTACTGGCAAAAATTAGAGGCTGATCATGGAACTTGGAAAATTCATAACATTTGAAGGTGGTGAAGGTGCGGGGAAAACGACCCAAGCCACACTCCTTGCCGAAGCCCTCGAAAAAGCGGGCGTTGAAACGCTCTTAACTCGAGAACCTGGCGGGACATTTGGCGCAGAAGCGATCCGTGATCTCGTGCTTGAAGGCACCTCTGACCGCTGGTCGGGAATGACGGAATTATTGCTGATGTATGCTGCGCGGATTGACCATGTTGAGAAGCTGATTAAGCCGGCCTTGCAACGCGGTGTATGGGTGATCTCAGACCGTTTCGCAGACTCCAGCATGGCGTATCAAGGCTATGCACGTGGATTGGGCGCGGACCGTGTGAGAGCGGTACATAAAGCTGTCATGGGTGGCTTTGAACCAGATTTGACAATCCTTTTCGATATGGACCCTGTTCTAGCACAAAAACGAGTTGAGACCCGCGGCGAAGACCTGACACGTTTTGATGCGGAGAGCTTGGATTTCCACAAGACTTTGCGCTCTGCTTTTCTCGAAATTGCAGCTCAAAGTCCAAACCGTGTTCAAACCGTTGATGCAGATGGCACACGTGGAAATGTTCAAAACAGCATTCTTTTCGCTTTAACGAAGCAATTCCCAGCTCTCGCAGGAAAAGTGGGGGCTTAGTTGCGCACCATTGAGAATGCTGAGGCTTTACCTGAAGCTGATCGGGCCGATGCGTGTCCGCATCCGCGAGAGGTCTATTCTCTACTCGGTCATCAGGCAGCAGAAACGCGCTTTCTGAAGGCTATGCGGTCCGGGCGAATGCATCATGCTTGGTTACTTTCGGGCCCAAAGGGAATTGGAAAGGCCACATTAGCATACCGCATGGCTCGCAAATTATTGGGTGGAGATTCGCTGCTTTCGACGTCTCTTGATATTCCAGAAACGGACCCTGTTGCGCAACGCGTCGAAGCGCTCACGCATGGTAATCTCTTTGTATTACGCCGCCCCTATGACACGAAGCTCAAACGCTTTCGCCAAGACATTCCTGTTGACCGTGTCCGTGAAGTGTCTGGTTTTTTTCAGGAGACAGCTTCAGAAACCGGAAAATGGCGAGTTTGCATCATCGACAGTGCGGATGAACTGAATCGAAATTCAGAAAACGCCATTCTCAAACTTCTTGAAGAGCCACCGTCCAATACCTTGTTTATTCTGATTTCCTCTGCGCCAGGTCGATTGCTTCCGACCATTCGGTCTCGCTGTATGGCCTTGGAGTTGCGGGCTGTTCCCGATGATCAAATCCTGAGCTGGCTGTCAGATCATGGTCGTGGGGCACCAGAATTACTCAACGCGGCTGTCAGGCTTTCACGTGGTGCCCCGGGAAAGGCACTGGCCTTGGTGCAAAACGCTGATGTCGTGTTACGATCCATTTCTGATTATCTCAGTTCACTCGGCACCCCCGCGTTAGATGTCGACATGGCGATAGCAAAGCGGATGGCGGAGAAACGTCACCAGATTTCTCGGGGGCTATTCTGGGATAGTTTGGACGATACAATTCATGCGCACGCATTGTTCGCAGCAACAGGGCAGTATGAAGGACCGTTTGCGCCTGCAAAAATAAAACGTTCTGCTCAGGTTTGGCAGGAAAATCACGCGCGTTTGCGGGATGTTCGCCGCGCAGAAGCCGCGATTAATTTGGATAAGACAGCCACTATGTTTGAACTTCTTTCGTCGATTAGGGCCGCTTGATGATTGTCGATAGTCACGTAAATTTACATGGTGAAAAGTTCGCCGACGACCTAGCGGAAACGATATTACGCGCCAGAGACGCAGGCGTTGGCCCAATGCTTAACATTTGTTGTCATCTGAAAGATGCGAAAGCTGTTTTAGATGTCGCGCATATGGACCCGAATATCTGGGCAACCGTCGGAACGCACCCGCACGATGCGAAAGATAATCCTGACATTAAAGCCGAAACAATCGTCGCGCTGACACATGACCCAAAGGTCGTTGCAATTGGTGAAACAGGCTTAGATTATCACTATGATTGGTCGCCGCGCAAGATCCAGAGGGCCAACTTCCTCGCTCATATTGAAGCCGTGCAGGAAACGCAGCTTCCCCTTATTGTCCATACGCGTGAGGCGGATGACGACATGTTGGAGATACTTCAAACTGCCTATGCGAAGAAACCATTCAATGCGATCATGCATTGTTACACCTCTGGACAGCGTTTGGCGGATGCTGCGGCTGAGATGGGATTCTATTTTTCTGTGTCCGGTATTATGACCTTCAAATCTGCGCATGAGGTTCGGGAGTGTATATTGAAAATGCCACGAAACCGCATCATGTTAGAAACAGATTGTCCGTATCTTGCACCCGTTCCATATCGAGGGCGACGGAATGAACCCGCTTATGTGGTTGAAGTTTGCAAAGCGCTGGCAACATTATTTGATTGGACCGAAGAAGAAACGGCGCAGAAGACAACGGATGCTTTCTTTGAGCTGTTCATCAAAGCGAAGAGGCCTGAGTAATGGGTTTACGTGCTATCATATTGGGATGTGGTTCCTCGGGTGGTGTCCCGCGCATTGGCGGGGATTGGGGTTTTTGTGATCCAACAGAGCCGAAAAATGCACGAACTCGCAGCTCTATTTTGGTCCAGAAGTGGGAGGGTTCGGACGAGCCTGATCTTAAGTCCTGCACAAATGTCTTGATCGACACCTCGCCCGATCTCCGCGTTCAGCTATTGCGCGAAGACATCCATCACTTGGATGCTGTATTTTACACCCATGATCACGCCGATCAATCACATGGTATCGATGACCTTCGCGCCATTGCCTATCGGATGCGCGCACAAATTCCGACCTATATGGATCAGCATACGAAGACCCATGTTTTCAAGCGATTCAACTATTGTTTCGAAATGCCCGAGGGCCGCGTTCATCCACCAATATTGGCTCTGCAGGATTTGATCTCCGATGGTTCGGTTACAAACATTGACGGTCCAGGCGGCTCTATTGATATTGAAACGTTAGAGGTCAGTCATGGCCCGACACCGTCATTAGGCTTCGTTTTTGATTCCGAAATCGCTTATGCGCCTGACGTCTGGGACATAGAAGACCAGACGCTCGAGCGCCTGAGTGGAATGAACTGTTGGATCGTAGATGCGTTACGTTACAGTCAACACCCAACCCACGCGCATGCTGACAAAACGCTCTCTTGGTTGGCGCGTTCGCGGGCTAAATCGGCTGTTTTGACGAACCTTCATATTGATATGGATTACGCAACTTTGAAGTCCGAACTCCCTTTGATTGCGGTGCCCGCATATGATCGAATGGTGGTTAGGGCCTAACGTCCCATGCCGTGAGAACTGGACCTTTTGGGGTGAATTCAACGGTCCCGTAAGCGCCTGTGCGTAATTTTCGCGGAACATCTTTGGTAACTTCGACAACATCCAATAGGAACCTTGCGACACCATTTGAGGTCACGACGAGCGTGTCAGATGTCTGCGAACACGTCGCAAGAAAGGCTTGCCACGCCGTTCGCAAATCCTCTGGATCAACATGCCACTCAATAGGCGGAATCGCGTCTGTGTCCCAACGGTCCAAAGCGGCTTGCCCTAGTCGTGCAACAACAACCTCCTCAGGCTGGCCTTCATCAGGGCCGTAATCAATCTCCGCGAGGAAATGTGCCAACTCGTAAGGCTGCTCGCCTAGAATGGTTTCCGCAGTTTGGCGCGTACGTTTCAAATCCGAGGAGTAAGCCTGCATGAAATCGAAAGTTTCGAAATGGACCGCTAAGGATTTCGCTTGAATCAAACCTGAAGTCGACAATGGCAAATTCGTCCTGCCGCCAACGCGCAATAATATGTCACCTTTATCAAATGTGTTTCCATGACGGACAATGAAAACACGGCCTCGTTTCGCATTCGTCATGATAAAAAGGGGTCGCCAAGTTCCATGATCAGCGCTTCCGCACGTGCCAAATCCTCGGGCGTATCTATACCCGGTGAAGAAATATGTGGTGCAGAAACGTGGATAATTGCGACATGCATACCGTCTTCAATCGCGCGCAGCTGTTCTAAACCTTCTAGGGTTTCATAGTGGCTTTCAGGTAGTGCATTGAAACGTTCCAAAGCCTGCTTCTTGAAACCGTAAAGCCCAACGTGACGAAGGACAGGGGAGACAGAGGAACTCTGACGAAGGTCTTCCTCTTTGCGAATTGCAGGGATGATGTTCTTTGAAAACCATATCGCGCGCCCATCTTTCTCAACGACCGTCGTTCCGGAAAACGGAGTTGTTAATTTTGTGCGGCGCAGCACATCTAGTTCATCCCATGTCAACCGTATCGCAGGTGTCGCAATGTCAACAGCCTCTATTTTGAGACGTTCGATCACCGCACTAATATGGGACGGATCAGAGAATGGGGCATCCCCTTGCAAATTGACAATGATGTCGGCTTCGGGTCGAAATTGTCGTGACGCGGCGAGTGCTCGGTCGCTCCCAGATGCAAGATCCGCATTGGTCATCACAACGGGCAAACCATGATCTTCACAATGGGCGGCAATATCATTATGGTCAGTTGCAACAACGAATTCTGAATCCGAGACATTAGCCGCAATATGGGCTGTTCGTCGTAACATGCTAACGTCAGCAATTTTAGCCAGAGGTTTCCCCGGAAAACGGGTTGAGGCCATGCGCGCGGGTATGACGATGAGGGGCTTAGACATAACCGGTAGCCAATAGCGTTTTGAGATCAATCAACCCGATAATATTCTGGCCATCCAGGACAAATGCATTCCCGATCTTACGTTCAGTGAACGAGGTAATAGCATCCTTAATTCGCATTTCAGGCGCAAGGGTAAACGGGTCTTTCGTCATAATCATAGACGCAGTTTGAGACATAATGTCCGGCCCCATTGCACGCCGTAAGTCGCCGTCCGTCACAATGCCAATCAGTTGTGTATCTTGAACGACGCCAACGCAACCTTTGCCACCGCCCGTAATGGCGAGGATCACATCGGCCATCCTTGCATCGGGTTGAATGAGCGGCACAGAGGCGTTCTGACCGGCAAGGTACTCTGTAACACGTTTTAAGCCGAAACCGAGTTTGCCAGCGGGATGACGTCGACCGAAATCTTCGGCTGTAAACCCCCGCGCTTCCATAACAGCAACGCCTAGGGCGTCACCCAATGCGAGGGTTAGTGTGGTGGATGTTGTCGGGGCCAAACGGTTCGGACAGGCTTCTGGGACATTAGGTAAAAGCAGGGCAATATCTGCGCATTTTGCGAGTGTAGATTGAGGACCTGCTGTGATCGCGAGTGTTTGATTTCCGAGTGATTTTGCATATTCAATAACGCCATTTACTTCGGCGCTTTCACCACTGTTGGACAATCCCAAAACAATGGTACCCGCCGTAATCATCCCGAGGTCGCCATGTGCGGCTTCAGATGGATGCACGAAAAATGCGGGCGTTCCCATCGAAGCAAAGCTTGCAGCAATCTTGCGGCCAATATGTCCAGACTTACCGATGCCGACAACGATCAAATGTTGGTCACAAGCGAGGATGATATCAATCGCGTCCAAGAAACTTTGCCCTAGCGAACCTTCTAAAGCGAGCAAGCCTTCGGCTTCTACGCGAATAACGTTGCGACCAATGGCGAGGTGATCTTGATGAGAGTGTGTCATAAGCCCTGTTAGCGCGAAATGAGGGGCGATGTCACGAAATGACGGAGGGCGCGTCCCGGTTTAATGTTGTTTTTAAATCTGTGAGTGTGTTCGCAATTTTAGCTAAATTGACTGTCGCATCGGCCAAGTCGAGCGAATGATCACCTTTAGGTTCTGTATATTTCTCCAGATAAAGCCTCAAAGTAGCGCCTTTGGTTCCCGTTCCAGAAAGCCGCATAACGAATCGAGAGCCACTTTCGAAAAACACCCGAAGCCCCTGATTTTCCGTTACAGTTCCATCAACAGGATCCGTGTAGGTGAAGCTATCGGCGGCTTCTATCGTTTCGCCGTGTAACTTTTTCCCGGCAAGCGAGAAGAGCTTTCCGCGTAGGGTTTGCATAACTGTTTCGGCGCGATCGATTTCAACTTCTTCATAGTCATGTCGCGTGTAATAATGTCGTCCAAATTTTAGCCAATGGGCTCTTACAATATCTTCGGCACTTTGACCTCGAACAGCGATTATATTCAGCCACATCAGGACCCCCCACAGACCGTCCTTTTCACGGATATGATTGGATGAAGTACTGGCGCTTTCTTCGCCACAAATCGTAATATGGCCAGCTTCCATCAGGTTGCCGAAGTACTTCCAGCCCGTCGGTGTTTCATGGCACACAATGTCGAGGCGCTCGGCTACTTTATCCGCGGCACGACTGGTTGGCATAGAGCGAGCAATACCTTGGATGCCATCTTTATAGCCCGGAGACAGATGCGCATTTGCCGCAATGATCGCGAGGCAGTCAGACGGGCTGACATAAAATTTGGAACCTAACGCGATATATCGATCACCATCGCCGTCTGAAGCCGTACCGAAATTAGGCGCATCAGAACCATACATGAGATCAAATAGCGCCTTAGCGTGAACGGGATTGGGGTCTGGATGACCGCCGCCAAAATCGGGAAGGGGACGCGTGTTGAATAGATTGTTGGCGGAGACTCCTAGCCGCGCTCCGAAGATTTCTTCAGCATATGGCCCGGAAACGGCACTCATAGCGTCAAAAACAAAAGAGAAATCGCTTTCAATAAGGGCCTTTATCGCATTGAAATCAAACAAATTTTCCATATAATTTGCAAAATCTGTGACGGGGTCGATGATCGTGACTTTCATGTCACCTAAACTTTGTTGGCCAATACGCGACGTGTCGATTGCTCCTTCAACGATTTTATATTCCAATAGGGTTTGGCTAATCTCGAATATCTTATCGGTTATGGACGTCGGTGCGGGACCTCCGTTTTCGAGATTGAATTTGATACCAAAATCTCCACTGGGACCTGCGGGATTATGGCTTGCAGATAGGATGAAACCACCTGACAGACAGTATTTCCGGATTAAGTGTGACGCTGCTGGCGTTGATAAGATTGAATTTTTCCCGAGGATGACTTCTGCGATACCGTTGGCCGCTGCCATGCGTAAAATGATTTGAACTGCCTCGTTGTTAAAATATCGACCATCACCACCCAATATAATTTTTCCGCCAACGAGTTGCGGTAACGCATTAAACGTCGATTGAATAAAATTCTCGAGGTATTGCGCTTGTTGAAAAACAGATACACGTTTTCGCAGGCCTGATGTTCCTGGCTTTTGGTCATCATAAGCCTTGGTGGAAATAGTACGGGTCGTTGACATAGGTCTGAGGTCCAAATCAATAATGGATAGTATTTCTCATAATATTCATTATGCGATACAGAGACGTCTCCGCAGATGTTTCCGTAAGGGTTGTGGTGTTGCCGTCTAGCTTAGCTTGATGGACGAAACAAGGAATGCCTGAACAGCATTTATGAGCATTCAATAAACTTTAACGTCATTGCGAAAGAAAGATGCTACTAAGATTACGCGTTCACCGTCAAAATTTGATGGACCAAATCGCTTTCTCAGTCCCCTGCCCGAGATTAAAAATATAAAATTCAGAAGCTTGCCGAAGAGCATTGTAAGTCAGTTCTTCAAATCTTGAAGGCCTGAGTCTCTAGAAAATCCATACCAGGCTAATATCGCTAAATATCGAAATCTTCTGATGTTCTGACGATGTTGTTTCAATTCAATTTCAGTCCCAGCCTAAATGCCACTCTTTCGCGAATTTGGTTTCATCGAGGTCATAAGTTATATTATTAGCCTCCCCAACGTCACAATGATGAAATTTCTTTCACATTTAAGACGTATTGTCCGTTTGGAGCGTCTAGAAATGCTATTCAAGTCAACATTATCACCCGAAAATGATTATCCGATAGGGCTGAAATTCGTTTTGATGGCATTTCTAGCGGTCGTCGCCAGTTTTCATTTATTTATGGCGTTACGATACCAACTTCATTGGGATGAGTTTTTTCTGCTCGATTGGGTATATAAATGGAATAATAATGAATTGAAGCTCGTGATCCAAACGATTTATTTCAGAGCCTTTTCTTGGTTGCCCTCGGTTGGTGCAAATGAGGTTGATCAAATTATTGCGGCGCGGCTCGTCATGTTTTTTTGCTTGGCGGCCACATCGGCATTCATCTATGGTCTGTGTCGAAAGTTTGCCGCTCCAGTCATATCAGTGTTGAGCTTACTACTCTTTTTAACAATGATCTTTGTTCTCCAGAACGGGACGAGCTTTCGGAATGATGCACTTGCGGTAACCCTTTTGATGGGTGTTTTGTGGTTGTTGATGACACCAACCTTGACATGGAAACGTGTTTCCCTCGTCGGCTTTTTAATTGGCTTGGCAGGTATGATTACGATCAAGGCAATCTTCTATATGCCAATCGTTTCGATTATCTTGTTTGCACATTGGGGGGCTTCAGCGTGGAGTAGATCCGTTTTTGTAAAATGCTGCACCTGCGGTTTGTTATCCTTGTTTTCTTTCGGGGCGTTATATTTTCTACATGGCTCAAGCATAGAAACGGTTTCCCCGAGTGGAGATTATATAAAACATGCTGCGGTTGGCAGTTTGTTTGACGCTGGATTTTTTCCTCGAAGAACAGCTTTTTTATTTGCTGTAATCTCTAGTCCACTCGTTTTTCTCTTTATGATGGTAGGCCTTTTGGTGTCCGTGTCGCAGATTAAAAAGAGCGACAATAAGTGGGCATATATCGCAGCTTCCGGTTTTATGGCTCCATTTTTTACGCTTCTATTCTACCGTCATGGATTTCCGTACTTCTATACTTTTATGCTCGCACCTGCGTCGGTACTGGTAGCTATCGGTTTGAGCGTATCCATTCTTAGGGAAAAACTCTCAATCTTATTGGCAATTGTTTCGCTTATGTTTCTAAGTGCCCTATCAAATGCAAGTAGTTTCGTATCCAAGAACATGGATACCCAACGAGAGGTATTGGGAACAATTCACACGCTTTTCCCAACCCCTACGCCTTATATTGATAGATGTGCCATGGTATCTTCATTCCCCAAATATGGATTGTTTATGAGCAATTGGGTGATGACGGATTACTACAATGCTGACGAACGGATTATTTTGGATATTCTTGAAACGCAGCAGCCGAAATTTATTTTGGCAAACATAGATAGTTTAGATTTGCAGAAGGTCACAAACCAAACTGAACGTCGGTTCTTTCCAGAAGATGAGGCCTTATTGAGTGATAACTATATTGCGCATTGGGGACCCATTTATGTCGCGGGGAAAACACTGCGATTGAGCCGTGTGGAACCTGTCGAGTTTCAAATATATATTGCTGGCCCCTACGGCGTCGAGACAGCAATGCCTGTTGAGCTAAATGGGGACATATACCGAGATGGAGATGTCATAAATCTAACGCAGGGGCTGCATATTCTGACTCCATCTGGATTTTGGCAAGGCAATCAGATTGTAACCCTGAGATGGAACCAACTCCCAATACCGGATGCAGAGGCACCTGTAGGACAACTATTTTAGCAAACGAGCCTTACTCTTAGTGGACGAGCGCTTTTGGGCGCTTTACCCGTGTGAGGCGCATCCGAATTAGAGCCAGAGGTATATAACATTCTTTTACACAGATTTCTGCATTTCACTCACTTTTGAGCTTGTGCTATTTTTGTACCAGTGTATTAGCGCGCTAACACATGAGCAAGCCAGACAAATATCTAAAACTTGAAGCTGCCCTCGTCCATCTTGGCACAGAAAAAGACGTGCGCGATTTTCTCGTCGACCTTTGTACGCCCGCAGAACTGCGCGCATTGTCAGAGCGTTGGTACGTTGCACAAATCTTGGATGAAGGTGAAAAATCCTATCGTGAGATACAAGCGGATACGGGTGTCTCCACAACAACAATTGGGCGCGTTGCACGCTTCCTGCGAGATGAACCACATGGCGGTTACCGTGCGGTCCTTGGTAAGAAAGAAACATTATGACAGATCGCTTGCGCATCTCACTTCAGAAAAAAGGACGCTTAGCTGAAGACAGCTTCGCTTTGTTGAAAAAATGCGGCTTGCGCTTCTCTATACGTGGTGGTGGATTACTGGCACGCGTTAAAAACATGCCTGTTGATCTCTTGCTTGTGCGGGACGACGATATTCCGTCATTTGTCGCAAATAATGCGTCTGACATTGGTATTGTCGGTGAGAACGTCTTGGTCGAGGAGCAACTCAGTGCAAAAACACCACTGGATGCTGAAATCACGATGCGTCTCGGGTTTTCGCGTTGTAAACTTTGTCTAGCCGCAAGTGAGACAGGTAAGGTTCAGTCACCCGCGGATTTGAATGGCACCCGTATCGCGACCACTTATCCGGGTGTAACGGCGCGCTACCTATCTGAGCAAGGGTTAGATGCGAAACTCGTTGAGATGAAGGGCGCAGTCGAACTCGCTCCGTCCATTGGCATCGCCGAGAGCATTTGTGACCTGGTGTCGTCTGGCGCAACATTGGAAGCGAATGGATTGGCGGCATTTGAAACGATATTAGAAAGCGAAGCTGTCCTAATTCAGTCAGGACGAAAGCTATCTCCTGAGAAAGCTGACATATTGGCGAAATTGATGAATCGCATTGATGGAGTCCTGAAATCAGCTGATACAAAATACATTATGCTAAACGCCCCTAAAGAGGCAGTCGCCGCGATCACGGACCTATTACCCGGATCAGATGCACCAACGATCATGCCACTTGCAGGTCAAAGTGACCTTGTCGCTATTCAGGCGGTCTGTACCGAGAAGGTTTTCTGGGAGACGTTAGAGGCGCTCAAGGCATTAGGCGCGCGCGCGATTCTTGTTCTGCCAATCGAGAAGATGATGAGCTAATGCAGCGCTTCGACTGGAAAAACCTAACGCCAGCTGAGCGCAGCGACGCCCTCGCCCGTCCCGCCGCCATTTCGAACGCCGCGTTGATTGATGGTGTGCGAACCATTTTGTCCGACGTTCAATCCGACGGCGACGAAGCACTCCTACGTTTGACGAAAAAGTTCGACAGCGTTGAACTGGATGCCTTGGAAGTTCCTGCCTCAAAACTAGAAGCCGCTTGGAATGCCCTCTCTGCATCAGATCAAGCCGTCATTGAACGTGCCAGACGCAATATCAAACGTTTTCACAAAGCCCAAATACCTGCGCCAGTCGAAGTTGAGACAGAGCCTGGCGTGATATGTCGCCGCGAATCCCGCGCTATTGAAACTGCGGGACTTTACGTTCCGGGCGGCACAGCCCCCCTCGTTTCGACGCTGCTGATGTTGTCTGTACCCGCGAAAGTTGCGGGTGTTCAAAACCGTATCGTTGTCACGCCTCCAGGCAAAGATGGAGAGGTTAATCCTATGATCTTGGCCGCAGCATATCGATGCAGAGTTAGCCGTCTATTCGCTGTCGGCGGCGCGCAAGCCATCGGCGCGTTGGCCTATGGAACAGACAGTATTCCTAAATGTGACAAAATTTTCGGCCCAGGTAATGCGTGGGTTGCCGCAGCAAAATCATTGGTCGCCCAAGAAGCGGGCGGCCCCGCGATTGATATGCCAGCAGGTCCATCCGAAGCTATGGTCCTGGCGGATAGTTCTGCTAACCCCGCATTTGTGGCGTCAGACCTTCTCAGTCAAGCTGAACATGACACGGTTGCTCAGGTCGTCTGCGTTGCCGAAAATGACGCAGTTGCGGATACGATAGAAATCGAAATTACAGCTCAACTCGCGAAACTGTCTCGCTCAAAAATTGCACGGGAATCCTTAGGGTATGGCCGCATGTTCATTGCAGAAGATCGGTCGGACATCATCGATATCGTCAATCGCTACGCACCCGAGCATTTGATTGTTCAACTACGTCAGCCCGAAACCTATGTTGGCGCGATACGTCATGCGGGGTCGATTTTTCTCGGCCCTTGGACACCTGAAAGTGTCGGCGATTACGCCAGCGGAACAAATCACACGCTGCCAACTTATGGCGCAGCGCGTGCTTATTCAGGTGTGACCTTGAATAGTTTCTTGAAGTTCATTTCGATACAACGACTCACAAAAAAGGGACTAAAACGTTTAGGTCCTGTTGTTGAACGCTTGGCCGAAATGGAAGGTCTGGACGGTCATAAAAATGCTGTGACCCTACGCTTGGAGGCGTTGAAATGACAAATTGGCCAGAGAGTATTGCTCGTAAAGCGGTCGTTGCAATGTTGCCTTATTCTGCGCGCGGCGGTGCGACGGATGCGCTGCATTTAGATGCCAATGAAAACCCATACGCGCCGCCACCTGTCGTTGGCGCAACTGGATTTAACCGTTATCCTGCCCAACAACCTGAAAACTTAGTGCGTCGTCTCGCAAGCATTTATGGTGTCAACACCGATCAAATCATGGTGGGCCGCGGCGCCGACGAAGGCATTGAGTGCTTGATCCGCGCGTTCTGCGAAGCTGAGCAAGATAGTATTCTGACCTGTCCGCCGACATTTGGATATTACAAAACCTGTGCAGACATCCAAGGTGCGGGCATTGTTGAAGTACCTCTGAGCGCAACTTACCAATGGTATATTTCAGCCGTTATTGAAGCAGGGCGTCCATCTGACGTGAAGATGGTCTTTCTCTGCTCTCCAAACAATCCCACAGGCAATAGTCTCACACGCGACGCTATCCTCCGCGTCTGTTCAGAGTTGCCTGAAACATTGGTTATCGTTGACGAAGCCTATATTGAGTTCTCAGATCAAGAGAGCCTTGCCGATCAAATCGGGACGGTCCCGAACCTTGTTGTCCTGCGGACCCTCTCGAAAGCCTTTGCTTTGGCGGGTGTTCGGGGCGGTGCGTTATTGGCGGACCCACGTATCATCGACCTCCTCATCAAAGTCCTCCCGCCCTACCCGATTGCTCGACCTGTTGAAGCTGCGATCCTCAATGCGCTTGCCCCGTCTGCAATGTCCGTTCACGCGCAACGATTGGCTGAAACTTTGTCGGAGCGCGTACGATTAGCAAAAGGCCTAGAGCAGTCTGATTTCGTTGAGACCGTTTTCCCGTCGGACGCAAATTTTCTGCTGTTAGACGTGAAGAACGAAACAGCACTGTTGAAACAACTCCGCAAATTCAACATTAAAATCAGAGACTATCGTTCGACAACGGGCCACATGCGTATTTCCATTGGCTCCCCGGAAGAGAACACAATCGCCCTGCAAGCGTTCGGTGTAATTGATATTCCGCAGAGCATTGACCGCATTGGTGAAACCTTCCGTAAGACGAACGAGACCGATATTTCCGTGCGCGTAAATCTGGATGATCCATCCCAGACAAAAATCGAGACGGGCATTGGGTTCTATGATCACATGTTGGAACAAATCTCTAAACATGGTGGCTTTGGCCTGACGATGTCTTGCGAAGGTGACTTGCATATTGATGCTCACCACACTGTTGAAGACACAGCCCTCGCCTTTGGTGCTGCGTTGAAATCAGCTCTGGGTGATAAGGCGGGCATTGGTCGTTATGGTTACGTCATTCCGATGGATGAAACACAAGCGCAGGTCGCGATTGATTTATCAGGTCGCGCAGCCGCCGTTTTCAAAGGTGAATTCCCAACCGATCACGTTGGTGATTTCCCCGTGGAGATGTGTCCGCATTTCTTCGAAAGCCTAGCGCAAACGCTGGGTGCCGCTATCCATGTGGACGTCAAAGGCGATAATTCGCATCACATGATTGAAGCTTGCTTCAAAGGTGTCGGACGCGCATTGCGACCTGCATTCGCCGTATCAGGTAGCGAAATTCCATCGACTAAAGGCACATTGTGAGCGCACCAAAATGAGTTTAGTCATCGTCGATACGGGCTGTGCGAATTTAGCCTCCGTCCAATATGCATTTGAACGTTTGGGCGTTTCGCCGATCATAACGGAAGATGCTGAGGTTATTCACGCTGCGGAACGGGTCGTATTTCCGGGCGTCGGGTCGGCTCCATTTGCGATGCGCAGCATCAATGCAAAGGGTCTGAAACCTGTGCTTCAGTCTCTGAAACAACCTGTGATCGGAATTTGTTTGGGCATGCAACTTCTGTATGAAACCCTCGAAGAAGGAGGCGAAACCGTAGACGGTCTTGCCCTCGTCCCAGGTGCTATTCGTAAGCTACCGACAAAGGACCTGCCGACGCCGCATATAGGATGGAACACGCTTAAACCTATAAAAAAGGACCCTCTGCTAGCCGGTATCTCCAACGGAGATTACGCTTATTTCGTTCATTCTTATGCTGCCGATGTGACAGAAACGACATTGGCGGAGGCTGAATATGGCTCTCCTTTCACGGCTATTACGCGTAACAATAACGTCTGGGGATGCCAGTTTCATCCTGAACGTAGCTCCAAAACTGGCGCGCAAATACTCAAGAATTTTCTGGACGTAACACTATGATTTTCCCTGCAATGGATTTGATGGATGGCGGATGTGTAAGGTTGCTGAAAGGCGATTTTGACGCCCGCACGAATTACGACGCTGACCCTGCTGATGTCGCCCGAGGCTACGCCGAGGCAGGCGCAGAATGGATGCACATCGTCGACCTAGACGGAGCAAAAAACGGACAAGCTGAGCAATCTGACCTTATCCTGAAAATTGCAAACTCAGCCAATATTAAAGTCCAAACGGGCGGCGGTCTTCGTGATCTCGCGCAGATCAAACGCTTGCTAGACGGTGGCGTTGACCGCGTGGTTATCGGCTCCCTCGCCGTCACCAGTCCGCAAATGGTCAAACATTGGTTGCGAGATGTAGGGCCAGAGGCGATCTGTATCGCGCTAGATGTCAACCAAGGCGAAGATGGTGAATTTCGTCCCGCTACAAAAGGATGGACCGAAGCCTCAGATAAAACACTCTGGGAGGTCATTGACGATTACCTCGGATCAGGGTTGAAAACGATCTTAGTCACAGACATTGGCAGAGACGGTATGCAGAAAGGTGGCAACGTTGACCTCTACAAACGCATCCAATCCGATTTTCCGTCATTGGACCTAATCACATCTGGCGGTGTCGGAACGATCGATCATGTGCGCGATCTAAAGTCTATTGACCCCTACGGAGTTATCATAGGTAAAGCGCTCTATGAAGGTGCATTCAGCCTTCCCGAAGCGATCCAATGCTAACCCGTCGTATCATCCCTTGTTTGGATGTGCGCGATGGTCGCGTCGTCAAAGGTGTCCAATTTCGCAACCACGAAGATGTCGGAGACATCATCGACTTGGCCTTGCGCTACCGTGATGAAGGCGCAGATGAACTCGTTTTCTATGACATCACCGCCTCCGTTGATGACCGTACCGTTAGCCCAGAATGGGTCGGTAAAGTTAGTCGCGCATTAGACATTCCTTTCTGCGTGGCAGGCGGCATTAAAACCGTTGAAGCCGCGGGTGCGCGGCTGGCAGCGGGAGCTGATAAAATCAGCGTTAATTCCCCCGCTCTCATGCGCCCTGACCTCATCAATGAGCTCAGCGGCGCTTACGGCGTTCAGTGTATCGTTGTGGGCATTGATACTTTCGCGGACGGAGAAACGTATCGCGTCAAATCCCATACGGGTGATCCAGATAAGACGCGCGAAACGGGACGTCTTACATTGGATTGGGTCCAAGATGCGGTCAAACGCGGCGCAGGAGAGATTGTTCTCAACTGCATGAACCGCGACGGCGTCCGCAAAGGCTATGATCTGGAGCAGCTCAAAGCGGTTCGCGCGGTTTGCAATGTGCCATTAATTGCATCTGGTGGAGCTGGCGCGACAGAGCATTTTGAGGACGTATTCAAAGAAGCCAATGTTGACGGCGCATTGGCAGCGTCCGTTTTCCATAAATCCGTAATTGCCATTCCTGATTTGAAGGCTGATTTGCGTCGCGCAGGCATAGAGGTACGATTGTGAAGATTGATTTCGAAAAAGGCGGAGGCCTTGTCCCTGCGATTGTTCAAGACGCAGATACACTGCAAGTTTTGATGCTCGGATATATGAATGCCGAATCTGTTGCTAAGACAACGGAAACGGGACTCGTTACATTTTTCAGTCGCTCTCGCCAAACGCTTTGGACCAAAGGCGAGACGAGCGGGAATACACTGTCTCTGGTCAGCATGACGATCGACTGTGATCAGGATACGATCTTGGTCAAAGCCCGACCCAAAGGTCCAACCTGCCACGAAGGTACTGTTTCGTGTTTCGGCAATGAAGGTGCCGAAGGCGTTGGGTTCCTGTCATATCTGGAGACACTTATCGAAGGTCGAAAAACAGCCGATCCTGAGAGCTCCTATACCGCGCAACTCCTGCAAGGCCCGCTCCGTCGCGCCGCACAAAAGGTCGGCGAAGAAGGCGTAGAAACCGCCCTCGCCGCTGTTGCCGAAACCGACGATAAATTGGTCAGCGAAGCGGCAGATTTGATCTATCACACGTTGGTTTTATTGGCGGCAAAAGACCTAAAACTAGACGCCGTGATCAAAGAACTTCAGTCTCGACACTAGGACCAGTCTAGATCCCCCCGGAAGGGAAATAACGCAAAACCTTGCTGAAAGCCAAAGCTGGTTTTGGATATCTGTAACCTAGCAATGCTCCCCAGCCCATCAGAACGAATAGGATCGCAACGAATACTTTTCCTGGAATGCCATCCAAAAAACTAAGGTCTCCAAACCAAGACCATATAAATAACAATCCGAACGTCCCGACTGGAACGAAAACAAATGTGTAATAAAACGCCCCACAAGTCCTGTTATCTACGTGGTACCAAGGCCTCCCATCTTTATGACACCAAAACCTTTTTTTTTAGACGTAAAAGAGCGTTATCCCAAACTCATTAAAAAGCCTCAAACGTAGCCTTCGTCTCAACGCTCACCCATTTCCCATCGACCATGTGAATACCGCACTCCGTCTTATCGCTATTTCTCCACCGACCAGCGCGCGGGTCTTCGCCTGCTGATACGCGGGTTGTGCAAGGCTGACACCCAATTGAAAGATATCCAATCGCGAGCAGTGGATGCGGCGGTAGGTCGTGTTGGCGCATATAGGCGGTAACGTCTTTCGCAGTCCAATAGGCCAATGGATTGACCTTGGCCTGCGGGGAGGTTTCTTCCAAAATCGACATCTCGGCACGCTCTGGGGTTTGGTACCGCTTCCGCCCTGTGATGCGCGCACCATAGCCATTGATGACGCCGTCCAACGGCCTGACCTTGCGCAAATCGCAGCAGGAGTCAGGTTCGCTTTGGTTCAACGTCCCATCTGGGTCTTCGGCTAAAATAGCCGCCTGATCAGGCGTGATATTCTGAAAATTGGTCAAGCCAAAACGACTGACGAGTTCATCGCGGTAAGCCAAGGTTTCTCGAAAATGTTTACCTGTATCAAGGAAGATCACCGGAAGGCTCGGATCAATCCGTGACACCATATGTAGCAGTACGGCTGAATCCACACCCATGGATGTGGCCAGCACGATATCACCTTTGAATTTTGTAATGGCCTTACGTAGCGTCAACTCCGCCGAGTGGCCGAAAAAAGGGTCACCTGCCTTTCGGCTATCTAGTGTTGTCATGCGGGCATCAAATACCGAGGTCGCAGGGCCAGCTTTTACGGCATAGCCGCGTTGATAGGTCATATCGAAATCGTCCAAGGCGCTATGCCAGTCCTCAATTGTGTGACGTTTCAGGGTCTCATCATCCAAACGCACAGCGTCAAAACCACACTGTAATGCAAAGGCATGTTGGTCTGGGATCAATGGACCGTCGGCGATGAGTAGGCCTTCATAGTTATATCTACGGCGAAGTTGACGCGCGAGAGAAAACCCGCGCCCGTCGGTATAGGCTGGGAAATCAATCAGGATCGTTTCAATTCGACCTAATGTAGGTGCAAGCGCATCCAAATCTGCATCATTCGGGATATGAAGAACCTCTATGGGCTCATTTCCAGAGATATCGCTCACGTCGACAGATGTTGCAAATCGGGATGCGTCGCGGGCGCGGCCGTCTTGGATGAGTGTATGACTAGGCATAAAGCACCTCTTTGAACGGCGCGATGCCGATACGTCGGTATGTGTCGAGGAAGCGTTCGCCCGCCTCGCGTTGTTTCAGATAGAGATCGACCATGTTTTCGATCCCGTCGATGAGTTCTTCTTGCGAGAACCCGGGACCTGTCACCTTGCCGATTTCCGCATGTTCAGACGCGTCACCGCCAAGTTTGATTTGGTAGAATTCCACGCCAGCTTTTTCCAAACCAAGGATGCCGATATGCCCAACATGATGATGGCCACAGGCATTGATACAGCCAGAAATCTTAATCTGCATTTCACCGATCGTGCGTTGGCGCTCAGGATCAGCGAAACGCTCGGCTATGGCCTGACTGATTGGGATTGAACGTGCCGTTGCCAGCGCGCAGAAGTCCATACCGGGACAGCAGATGATGTCTGTGATCAGGTTGATATTATCCGCTGCTAAACCTGCCGCCTGAAGCTCTGTAAAGAGCGCAAGTAAGTCGGATTGTTTGACATGTGGCAGAACGAGGTTCTGCTGATGCGTCGACCGTAATTCCCCAAAGGAATAGGTGTCCGCCATATCAGATACATCGCGCATCTGCGCGGCCGTTATATCACCCGGGGCGAGCTCTTTAGGCTTCAGTGATATGTTCACTATCGCGTAGCCAGCGGCTTTATGCGCCGCGACATTATTATTGGCCCAGAGGGAGAAGGCATTATTTACCTGGAGCGCGTCCGTAAAGGCCTTCGGGTCGTTCTCTAACGTCTCGAAATCAGGCGCCGCGAAATAGGATGCAATCCGTTCGCGTTCGGCATCAGATACCGAAATATCGCTAATGTCGATCGTGGCGTATTCAGCCTCAACTTGCTCAGTAAAGGTTTCAATTCCAGTCTCTTGCACCAGTATTTTTATGCGCGCTTTGTACTTATTATCACGACGTCCATAACGGTTATAAACGCGCAGTGCGGCTGTCAGATAGGCGAGTAACTCACCCTTTGGGAGAAATTCGCGCAAAACTTGCCCGATGATAGGTGTGCGTCCGAGGCCGCCTCCGACATAGATTTTATAGCCAATATCTCCTGCAGCATTTCGAATGATCTGAATGCCAATGTCATGCGCTTTGATAAGGGCGCGATCTTTCTCGGCGGCTGTGACAGCAATCTTGAACTTACGGGGCAGGAATGTGAATTCTGGATGCAGTGTTGACCACTGACGAATGAGCTCGGCCATAGGGCGCGGGTCTTCGACTTCTTCGGCGGTTGCTCCTGCGTAAGGGTCACAGGTCACATTACGAATGCAATTTCCAGACGTCTGAATTGCGTGCATTTGAACGCTCGCGAGATCATCTAGCATGTCAGGCACATCCGGTAATTTCGGCCAGTTAAACTGCATGTTCTGACGCGTCGTCACATGTCCGTATCCGCGATCATATTTCTCGGCCAAGTGCGCGAGCATACGGAATTGCTCGCTGTTTAGCGTCCCGTAAGGCACAGCAACGCGGAGCATATAAGCGTGTAACTGCAAATAGAGACCATTCATCAAGCGCAGAGGGCGGAATTCGGCTTCGCTCAACCGCCCGGCTAAACGGCGTTCGACCTGCCCTCTAAACTGGCGAGTGCGGTCCGCAACAAGTTGCGCGTCAAATTCGTCATATCTATACATTAGGAAATCTCCAGCACATCAGCTGTGTCGTAGGATGGGCCATTCACGCGGAATTTTTCACGGTAACGCGCTGGAAGGCCTGTCTCAGGTTCAATATCAATAAAGTAAATTCCGACGACAAGATTCGCTTTTTCGTCCGTTTCAGCCCGTAAATGCATACGGTCGATCAAGTCTGTATCCTCGGTTCGAAGCGCTTTCGTGAAATCCCGCGTCCAATCCAGATTTTCATCTAACCAGACACTAAATCCATCCCGCAATTCATTTGCGGTCATGGATTGAGGGCCTTTGCCCTTATGTTTGAGCGTGCTCATACCGCCAGCCTCTTTTCCGAAAATGTTTCCCGTTCCGCATAGCCAATCAACAAAATTGCGGGTCCTTTTATACCGGCCGTCGCGATGTCGTCAGGGAGGTTACGTAACGTCGTGTAAGTAATAATTTGATTTGAGCGGGACGCGTTTTCTACAACGGTCACGGGTCTGTCTGGTTCTGCACCGTGCAACATCAGTCGTCCTTGGATGAAGCGTGACGCGCCTACCCCCATGTAAACAGCGGCTCGTCCATTTGGTCGGGCCAATGAAGCCCAATCTTGTTCCGCAAAGCCTTTGGCGTCGTGGCCCGTCAGAAAGGAAATGGCTCGATTTGTCCCACGGGTTGTAAGTGAAGAATTTATTGCGGCTGCGGCTGCGGCAGCAGATGTGATACCGGGAATGATCTCAACGGGGATATTGTGAGCTGAGAGCGCGTCAATTTCTTCGTCGGCACGCCCGAAGATAAGCGGGTCACCCGATTTCAAACGTACAACCGATAGGCCTTCCAACGCTTTTTCAACGAGAATTTCATTAATAGCGGGTTGCCCTATAGACGGCTCTCCCGGTGTTTTACCGACATAGATATATTCAGCCTCGCGGCGTCCAAGCTCCAGGACGCCATCACTTACCAGTCGATCATAGACAATCACGTCAGCCGCATGCAGCGCGCGGCGGGCGGCCGTGGTCAGCATATCTGGATTACCTGGACCAGCACCTACGAGCAGAACCTTTCCAGCCGTTTCATCTTCTCCAGCCAAATTCAATTCGACTTGCTTTTCGAGTGTCTCAGGAGATACGCGAAGTTGGGCGCTGAGGTCTTTGCCGCCTAAAATTTTGGCCCAAAACCTCTGCCGATCCGCCAGGTCAGGCATCAACCCTTTCACATGATCTCGGAGGGTTTTCGTTTTTAACGCGAATGCGCCGGTCTCTGGTGGTAGGCGCATTTCCAAATCTGCCTTTAACGCCCGCGCCAATGCAGGACTGGTGCCTTCGGTTCCAATAGAGACAATGACAGGCGTACGATCAACGAGCGCAGGTGTAATGAACCGACAGGCGTCTCTTTGATCCGCCGCGTTGACAGGAATTTGACGCGCCGCAGCCGCCTCGGCGATGACGGCATTTACATCGTCATTTTCTGTGGCCGCGTAGACCAGTGACGCCCCGTCTAAGTCCGAAGTATCGAAATCTCGTTGTTCCCAAACCAATTTACCTTGGGTGGCCCATCGGGCCACTTCAGGTCCTATGTCAGTATCCACGACAACGATATTTGCATCGGTCTTTAATAAAGTACGCAATTTGGCTTCCGCAGCGGGTCCGCCGCCAACGACAAGTATCTTGGCATCACGCGTATCAAAATGTATTGGTAAATATCGCATGCGACTCTCAGGGTTTTTAAATATAAATCGTTCACTTGATTGAACATTAGCGTTCTATATAAAGAACGCACGAATAGAAATCTACCACAACACGAAAATTTTATGGCCCGTCAGAAACGCACCCCTTGCCCTCAAACCGAAGCGCTTTCTGAAAAGTTGGGTCAAACAATATTGCGTCTTCGCACGGCGGATAAGTTGTCACTAGGCAATCTTTCCGAATTGTCTGGGGTCGCTAAGTCCATGATTTCGCAAATCGAAAAGAATGAATCCAATCCGACCTTGGCGACCCTCTCACGCTTATCACAGGCTTTGGGGACAAGCGTTGAGGCGATGGTGTCGGGTGCGCCAAATGAAACAGCCCTCGTTCAGCACTCAAAAATTCAAGACACGCCTCTGCTGCAATCACAAGATGGTCTGTGTGAATTACGAATCATTGGCTCATTGGACACAGTTGAATTTGTACAATGGTATGACTTCCGCGCGGAACCGAACGGTGTTCTAGAAAGCTCTCCCCATCCCGCAGGTTCCATTGAGAACCTAACGGTCCTGACGGGTCGCTTAGAGGTGACCGTTGAGGGTGAAACATGGTCTGCGTCTGCAGGGGAGACACTCCGCTATCGTGCGGATCGCCCCCATAGCGTTAGGAATATCGGGGATGTGGCGGCGCATGCGACGATGGTAAATATCCTCGCTCATGCGGTCAGATCACGGTAAAAACTTGCGCAATGCGCGATCTACGCTATGTGAACGCGCATGAAATATCACTCACATAAAGATTCCGCGGTCAAAGCTGGTTTTGCAGACGCACTTCTCGCGAGCCTCGCACCGGGCGGTGGGTTGTGGATGCCTGATAAGATTCCAACATATTCGTCTAAGGGCACCGCGCGTTTGGGCGCGATGTCTTTCGCCGATTGCGCCGCGGAGCTCTCTCAGCATTTCACAGGTGACGAATTTACCACGTCAGATTTGAAGAACATATGTCGTGACGCCTATGACTTCCCCGTCCCGATGGAAACGCTTTCCGGTGAGCATTTAGACCCCGCGTTACCAACTGATGCAGAAGACTTCGTCCTTGAACTTTTTCACGGACCGACACTGGCCTTTAAAGACTTTGCTGCGCGTTTCATGGGGCGTGCTGCCAGCCACATAATGGGCAAAACAGAGCAGCGACGCACAATATTGGTTGCGACGTCAGGCGATACAGGCGGGGCCATTGGTGATGCATTTTTGAATCAAGATGGCATCAAGGTCTTTATCCTCTTCCCAAAGGGCGGCGTGAGTAAAGTACAAGAACAACAGCTGACAACAATGGGAACCGCGAACTCTAATGTAAAAGCGATTGCCGTTGACGGAACGTTTGATGATTGCCAGCAGCTTGTGAAACAAGCATTTGGAAACAGTGGTTTAACTGAAAAACATGATCTAATGAGTGCCAACTCTATCAATGTCGGGCGTGTCATTCCGCAGAGCTTTTACTATTTTTGGACATCTATTCAGGCCAAGGCCGCCTATCCTCACCGCCCACTTGTGTATTCTATCCCGTCGGGAAACCTCGGCAACCTTACGGGTGGCCTGATCGCGAAACAGATGGGCGCACCGATTGACCGATTTGTAATCGGCAACAATACGAATGACCCTTTCGTCGACTACCTCAACACGGGGACTTACACGCCGCGCCCAAGCGTTCCGACACTGTCGAATGCAATGGATATTGGGCGACCAAATAACTTTCCTCGTATTTTGGCGCTGCATGATGACGACTATGACGCCGTGAAGAAAGTCTGCTGGGGCGCGTCTTTTCGTGACGAAGAAACGGAACGACATATTCGCAAAATTCATACGGAAACTGGATATATCATGTGTCCGCATACGGCTGTTGGCCATCTCGCGATGGAGAAATTTGCGGCAGATATCGCCGAGCCCTTTACACGTATTACAGTTGGGACGGCTCATCCGTCAAAATTTGCAGATAGCGTCGAGCGTATCCTTCACACCGATATACCTTTGCCCGAACCTCTTGCAAAAGCGATGAGAAAGAAAAAGCGTATGCATGTGATGGAACCGACATTGGATGCGTTGTCGGATTATCTCGAAACCCACGCCTGATGAAGTTAACCCGCAGTGAGTTTGAACAGCGTTACGCAGAGAATACTCTAAAAATTGCGCTGGTTGGCATGTCCAACATTGGCAAAAGCTACACGGGTATGCGGCTGTCCACGAGGTTTGATTTCAAACTGATAGAAGTTGACGCATTGATTCGTGAGCAACTCGGTCAAGGTAGCATGGAAGACTTTGCAGCTTGGCAAGGCCAACCTTACTCGGAAGGTTACGGCGAACGTGAAAAGCGCTCAATCGCGCTGGAGACTGAGGCCACACGGCAGGCCTTAGACTATAATCTGGGCAATGCTGTCTTGGACACAACAGGCAGCGTCATTTACACTGATAAAGACGTTCAGAAATTGCTCACAAACCATTGGTTTGTCGTGTATATTTCAGCGAGTCCAGACGCAATAGAACGCTTGAAAGTCCAATATTTTAAGCAACCAAAACCCTTGATTTGGAATGGTCACTATCAATGTGAGAGCGGCCAAAGCCAAGATGAAGCTATTTTAGAGAGCTACCCCAAACTACTCGCGTCCCGCTCGAAATCCTACGACAACCTTGCAGACACGACAATTGGGTCGGACGTCATACTGGACACGACGCTAACCATCGAAGATATATTTCAGCGTTTAAAGCCAGCCGCTTAACAAGCGTTCCTTTGCCAAGTCTGCAAGCAAATCGAGGTGCGCCTCATCTGCATTCAAACACGGAATGGCGGTAAAATGTGTGCCGCCATGTTCCATGAAGCTTTCTTTCGCCTCCTCCGCGATCTCTTCCAATGTTTCCAAGCAATCAGCAGAAAACCCAGGCATCATCACGGCGACTTTTTTCACACCCGTTGCGGGTAGGGCCTCGAGCGTCTTATCCGTATAAGGCTGCAACCAGGCTTTCGGTCCAAAGCGAGATTGGAATGTCGCGTATAGCTCAGTTTCAGTCTTACCCATATGTTGACGTAGTAATTCCGTCGTTTCCAAACATTCGCCCTGATAGGGGTCGCCTTTGTCGACATAACTCTGTGGCAGCCCATGATAAGACGTCATGATGACATCGGGCGTCCAATCCAAACCAGAAAGATGCTGATCGACGCTGCCAGCCAAAGCCGCAATATAACGAGGGTCATCAAAATAATGACGAAGGAACCGCAGCTCAGGAACATCCATGCGCTTCTCTAACGCCATACCAACACCGTCATAAACCGACGCCGTCGTAGCCCCTGCGAATTGCGGATAGAGTGGGAACACAGCAATACGTGTGCATCCCTTCGCTTTCAACGCATCCAAACTCGCGCCGATGGACGGATTGCCATAACGCATCGCGATTTCGACGTGAACGCCCTCACCCAATCGATCCTGAACGCCAGCCGCTTGCGCGCGGGTAATTCTAATCAACGGGGCTTCATCACCTGGAAATTCTTCAGGCTCATGCCAAATCGATTCATATAAAGCCGCCGATTTGCGCGGGCGGGTCCGCAATATGATCCCGTGTAAAATGGGGCACCAAATCCAGCGGGATGTATCGATAACCCGATGGTCATGCAGGAACTCCGCCAGATAGCGTCGCGTATCTTTCGCTGTCGGCGAATCAGGAGAACCGAGATTGACGAGTAATAAACCAGGGATAGACATGGGTAGCTGTGTCCTTTCGGCCTCACCTTGCCAAAAAAGCAACGGAATCAGACCGCGAGCGTGAGAGTTTTTCAGGTGAAGTGTTGAACCGTTCCTGCCCTGTGTCTACGACAAAGACTACATTTTAAGATTGCTGCGAGTGGGTTTTACCTAATATTTTTGCAGACGTCTGACATAGACATTGCGAGAACATAATATGACCAAGTCAAAACTCTTAGGCGCAACAGCGCTCACGACGGCAATATTGTTTTTATCCGCGTGTTCAGGTGCGGAGAATACACCTGCGGAAACCCCAAGCGAGCGCACAGAAAGCGCCGTCGAAACTTTGGTCACCGAAGCCGCAACACGTCCCGGTTCAGAGCTGATGGCAGCCTCGCAGCAAAGCCCAGACAACCAAGCCGTAACGGTTCAAAGCGCGAAAGAGTTTCTCGAAGCCACTGAAATTGAGATTGAAGAGTTTGGAAAATACGCCGCGCAAACGGCTTGGGTAAAAGCGAACTTTATCACGCAAGATACAAATGCGCTCGAAGCCCGCATGTCAGAAGCGGGCGCAAAGATGTCCACGCGCCTGTCCAATCAAGCCAAACGTTTTAACGGCCTGACACTACCTGGTGATATGCGCCGCAAAATGGACGGACTGTTGCGCGGATCGAATTTCCCCGCCCCTGACAGTGCGGCTGCGGCAAAGGATCTCGCGGGGATTATGACCCGCTTAGATAGTGCTTATGGGACAGGCAAATTCCCAATCGACGTGAAAGACAAGCGGATTATCGAAATTCTTGATGTCGACCCTGATGGCGATGATGGTCCATTAACAAAAGATGGGACCTTGGATCAGGAAGTGCCCGATGGGACAATCCATCTTGGCCAAGCCTCCGACATCATTGCGCAGTCTGACGACCCTGCTCTGCTGCAAGCAACTTGGGAAGGGTGGCGGACTGTCTCGCCACAAATGAAAGATGATTACGCCAAGATGGTGAAAATCATCAATGAAGGCTCCAACGAACTTGGATTTAAAGATGCGGGTGATCTTTGGCGCGGCGGCTACGACATGGATGCCGACGCGTTTGCGCAAGAAGCGGACCGTCTTTGGGGACAAGTCAAACCTCTCTATGACGAATTGCATTGCCACGTCCGCGCGAAACTCAACACGAAGTATGGTGATGAAGTCGTACCTTTGGACGGCCCATTGCGTGCTGATCTGCTCGGAAATATGTGGGGGCAAAGCTGGGGTAATATCTATGACGATGTGAAACCCGCAAAAGGTGGCGAAGCCGTAGACGTTACCAAACTGCTCGAAGAAAATGGCTACGACGCCAAGAAGATGGTCGAAACTGCCGAAACGTTCTTCACATCGCTTGGCTTCGATCCATTACCAAAGACATTCTGGGAGCGCTCATTGATCACAAAGCCAAAAGATCGTGACGTTGTCTGTCACGCCTCTGCTTGGAACCTTGATAACGAAGAAGATATTCGCATCAAAATGTGTACCAAGGTCAATGGCGAAGACTTCTCGACTGTTCATCATGAGTTGGGACACAACTTCTACCAGCGCGCCTATAAGGATCAGCCGGTCTTCTTTAAAGATGGCGCAAATGATGGCTTCCATGAAGCGATTGGCGATATGATCGCCCTCTCCATCACGCCAGAATACCTTGTCGAAATCGGTCTATTGGATGCAGCTGACATTCCAGGTGACGATGCCGACCTCGCGCTACTGATGCGCCAAGCGATGGATAAGGTCGCGTTCTTGCCGTTCGGCCTGATGGTTGATCAATGGCGTTGGAACGTTTTTAACGGAACATATTCACCATCTGAATATAATGATGGGTGGTGGGAACTTCGCGAGAAATACCAAGGTTTGAAGGCCCCGTCAGACCGTCCAGCAGAGGCATTTGACCCGGGCGCAAAATACCATATTCCGGGCAACACGCCTTACATGCGGTATTTTTTGGCGCATATTCTACAGTTCCAATTCCACAAAGCCGCTTGCGAACAAGCTGGGTTTGAAGGGCCACTGCATCGCTGTTCCGTATATGGTAACAAAGACGTTGGTGCGAAATTCAATGCGATGATGGAAATGGGTTCAAGCAAGCCTTGGCCAGACGCTTTGGAAGCCTTTACAGGTACACGTGATATGGATGGCTCCGCAATCTTAGAATATTTCGACCCTGTGATGACCTATCTCCAAGAGGAAAACAAAGATCGGAGCTGTGGCTGGTAGCCATAGGGTATCGACAGTCTTGGTTAACAAGCTGGTAGGACTTCACCTCTAGGTTCGGAGTATGTCCATTCCAGCTGAAAGCCTGCCAACTGATTCCATTCCTGCGGACACTGTAAAGTCGCGGAAAACACGGGTCCTTATTGTTTCGGATAACCCAACCGAAAGCTTGGACGTTGCAAAGAATTTGCGGCGCTTAGATTTGGATGTCCAGCTGGCGTTTTTTGATGGGAAGACGCTTAGCTCTATTCCGACCCACGCCCCTGACGCCGTCTTGTGTCACCTCACTGCCTATGCTGAGCGAGGCCCTCATCTTGCGAAGGTCGTGAAAGCCCATTTCAGCCCTATTTCCATACCCGTCATTGGCGCGATGTCGCGGCCTTCGAAAAACGCTTCTGTCGAATTTGACTCAACATTATTTGCACCGATGCATGCCTCGCAAATCGCAAACCGCGTGAATGGAATGATCCGCTTAGGTGTCATGGAAAGTGAAATCACCCGCCGTATAGCAACCTTATCTGAGACATTTAATCGCCACCCTGAGATTGGAGATATTACACCTGATCGGAGATTTCGGATTCTCTTTATTGGTAAAGCGTCACCCGCCTTCATGATCATCATAAATGCGTTACAAGATAAAGGTGTTGATGTGATTGCCGCCTTCACTAGCTTTTCCGCCTTCGATTACCTCCATGGAGAACCTTTTGACGCGGTCGTTATGAATGCGCTGGAGCAAACGGAACCCGCATTTAGTATCTCAGAAGCGATGCGTCGAAACTCGAAACTCTTCCATACACCGACACTTTTCCTGACAGATAAAAATAACTTCACAGCGCATGATGCCGCCTATGCCAAAGGCGCTCGCGATATAATAGAAGTTGACGCTGACGCAGAAGAAATCAGCGGACGCATCCTAGAACTCGCAAATTACCATCGCATCCATGAACAATTGAAATCCGACATGTTTACCCTAACGACGGATATTGCCCGTGATCCATCTGGAACTGCATTTTCAAGACCCTTTATTGAGGGGCATTTACCACGGCTACTGGCGGATTCTAAGGCGGCTGGCGTTCCAACAACACTCATGGCTATTCGACTCTCACCGCAAGCCCCGCATGACATTCATCAAGATTACCTGACGTCCGCATTCAAACAAATCGCGGGTATACTTGGAAATCTAGTCCGAATGCAGGATGTTGTATGTCGCTGGGATGCAGACACCTTCGTTTTGGCTTTTTACAATACAAATAGTGTAGAAACCCACGTTATTTTAGGCCGAATTGAGGGCCTCATTTCATCTTGCTGTTATGACAACAGCGCGGATGCAAAGGGCGCTTTGACCTTTAATGTGGAAAGCGCCGTGAGTGAGATTTCTGATTATCAGCAGTCAGCCACTGCGCATCTCTCGACTTTGGTTACCTCAATAAGTTAAATCGTAAATCACCAATTCTAGTTTACCGAGTTTGATTAAGGCAGCAGCGCTGCTACAGCCTTTTCGCTCCCTTGTAGGCGGAACTTAGGCTCGCTAAAGTTTCCCATTACCAAAATGGTCTGGTCGGGCCGCAATCGCCACCCACTGTTTTTCGTGATCGCATTCATGATCACAGACGGGTCGTTAATGTCCTCATGACGCATATGCATGACGACGCCTTTGGGACCTGCATCGACCTTTGCAACATGCGCTAGTCGACATAGTCGTTTGATTTTCATAACTTTTAACAAATGATCGACTTCCTGCGGGATTGAACCAAAGCGGTCAATCAACTCCGCCGCCAGCGCATTCGCCTCCGTATCATCCGATATTTCGGAAATCCTACGATAGGTCGCAAGGCGCAGGTTTAGGTCTGGGATATAGGCTTCCGGTATCAAAATCGCGACCCCTACATTGACCTGTGGCGTCCAGCTTTCGTCCCGTACGGAGTCTTCATCGTTCTTCAATTCGGCAACGGCCTCTTCCAACATATGTTGATAAAGTTCGACACCGAGGTCTTTGATATGGCCCGATTGTTCCTCACCCAGAGGATTACCACCACCCCTCATGTCCAAGTCGTGACTGGCAAGCGTGAACCCTGCGCCCAAATTGTCTAAGGACTGCAAAATCTTGAGCCGTTTGAGTGCGGATTCTGTGGCAATTTGCGCTTCGGGCATTGTCATATAGGCATAGGCGCGAACTTTAGACCGCCCTACTCGACCCCGCATTTGATAGAGTTGCGCCAGACCAAATCGATCTGCACGATAGATAATCATAGTGTTCGCTGACGGAATATCGATACCGCTTTCAATGATCGATGTCGAAATCAGGACATCATATTCACCGTCATAAAATGCGGTCATGATGTCTTCCAATGCGCCCGCAGCCATTTGACCATGTGCAATCACATATTTGACCTCTGGGACCGCATTCCGCATGAATTCTTCAATTCGCGGAATATCCGCAATACGCGGACAGATGAAATAAGACTGCCCGCCTCGATATTTTTCACGCAAGAGAGCTTTTCGCAAAGACACCTCATCCCACGGCGTCACATAGGTCCGAATAGCCAGTCGATCGACAGGCGGTGTCGCGATCAGGGAAAGTTCCCGAATACCCGACAGCGCCATTTGCAGCGTTCTTGGAATTGGTGTCGCAGTCAAAGTGAGGACATGAACGTCCGCACCGAGTGATTTCAAACGTTCTTTATGTTGAACACCAAACCGTTGCTCTTCATCCACGATGACTAAGCCAAGGTTGGAAAACTTCACGGTTTTCGCGAGCAACGCATGTGTTCCAATAATAATATCGCATTTACCCGAAGATAAATCTTCTTTGGTCTGTTTGGCGTCTTTGGCGGACACAAGACGAGAGAGCTGTCGGACCTCCACAGGCCACCCTCTAAATCGGGCCATAAATGTCTTAAAATGCTGCCGAGACAGGATCGTCGTCGGCGCAACAATTGCTACCTGCTGACCTGACATCGCCACAGCAAAGGCCGCTCGCAATGCCACTTCGGTTTTGCCGAAACCAACGTCACCACAGATTAATCGATCCATTGGGCGCCCGCTGGCGAGGTCTTTATAAACATCGTCAATCGAGTTTAGTTGATCATCGGTTTCCGCATAGGGGAAGCGCGCCGCAAATTCATTATAGGTCGAATCATCAGGGGTGATGGGATCAGTTCTTCGCAGTGCGCGTTTGGCTGCTATCTTGATGAGCCCCGCTGCGAGGTCGCGCAAACGTCCTTTAGCCTTGGACTTCCGTGCTTGCCAAGCGGCACTCCCCAAACGATCCAGGACAGAGCCGTCACCTGCGCTACCATAACGTGATAGCAGTTCGATATTCTCAACAGGCAGATAAAGTTTCGCCTGCCCCGCATATTCTAACTCAAGGCAATCATGCGGTGCGTCTGAAACCTGAAGCGTTTTGAGACCAATGTATCGGCCTAAACCATGATCAATATGCACGATCAAATCACCAGGAGAGAGCGACGCCGCCTCAGCAATAAAGTTCTTCGCCTTGCGTTTTCGGCCACGGTTAATCAGCCGATCACCGAGAATGTCCTGCTCAGAAAGAACCGTAAGCTTTCCAAGGGTAAAGCCAGTTTCAACAGGCAGAATAACCGCACGAACATCGCGAGGTTTACTGTCCAAAGCCGCTTGCGAATTTACTTTTGGGACGAAGAGGTCCTGGTCCTCAAAAACACTCACGAGTCGTTCGCGAGAGCCATCCGTCCAACAGCCTAGCCAAATTCGTTGACCTTCATCCCGTAACGTTCGGATATGTTCAGAAACAGATTCAAAAACATTTACGCCCTCGGTCCTACGTTCGACAGAGAAGCTCCGAGCGGGTCGTCCGCCGAAATCAATGACGCCCTCGACGGGACTCTCAAACGGCGTATGTTGTCGAACACGTTGCGTCTGAATTTGTACGTTCCAAGCGGTGTCCGTGAGATATAGCCGTTCGATGTCTAATGGACGGTAAAGCCCTGCGGTCTTGGACGGATCTCCGCTGCCTGTGTCTCTCGCCTCTGCATGTTCACGCCGAGACGTATAAAAGTCCTCTATCAGGTCAATGCGTTCACGTTTTGCTTCGAGCAGTAAAGCATCCAATCCGATCAGCGTATTGGGTCCAAGGTAATCGAAAAGCGTCTCAACATGGCTGTAAAACAGCGGCATGTAATGCTCGATACCTTGAGGACGTATGCCTTCAACCACAGCTGCATAGATTGGATCGCGACTCACACCACCACCAAATGACGCGATGTAATTTCGGCGGAAGTTACTGATGGAATCTTCGGTCATGAACACTTCGGACACAGGCGCGAGCGTTAGCTCTGATCGTGCGGAGGTCGTCCTCTGACTATCAATATCAAACTCACGTATGGATTCGATCTCATCGCCAAAGAAGTCCAACCGAAGAGGGTTCTTCTCCGTTGGAGGGAAGATATCGATCAACCCACCGCGAACCGCAAAATCGCCAGCTTCGACAACTGTGCTGGCGCGTGAGTATCCGTTATTGGTGAGATAGCGTTCGATCCGCTCACGCTCCATCGACTCGCCAACCTTCGCATGCAAACCTGCTTCGGCAATGATGTCACGTGGTGGAACCTGCTGCATCGCGGAACTGATCGTACTTACGATGATATAGGGCTTATTCGGGTCAATCGTCGTCAGGAAAAAGAGCACGCCTGCACGACGGGCCGCCAAAGTACGGCTAGGTGAAACGCGATCATAAGGAAGGCAATCCCAAGCCGGTAGAAACAATACTGGAATGTCGGGGGCGAAAAAATGACAAGCGGCTTTAAATGAAGACGCGCGCGTATCGTCTCTGGCAAGAAATAGAGTTGGCTTTTTTTCTCTGCGCACAGCTTTCGTAAAGGCGAGAGCATCTGCTCCCTCGGGTAATCCCGCAGCAGTCAGTTTAGGCTCAGGCCCGACATATCGGGAAAGTTGGATTTGCATCGTTATTTAATCGTAGGATTGAAAGCCCGTAGGCGTTCCAAGAGCGGTGTATCGAAATTCGCTGGAACAGCGAGTGTTCCCATAATCCACCCATAGATATCATGGTCTTTGGCACCAAGCAGGTCTTCAAAGACAAGAACTTCACGATCCGACATCGTGTCGATATACGCCTTTGCGAATCCCCCCAAGATCATGTCTGCTTCTTTGAAACCGCGATAATTGGAGCGATATAAGAGGCGTTTACGGCGCGTGGCCATGTCGGAAGTATCATTCATTTCGGTCATATTTGCGCCATAACGGTTTGAATTGCCCATGTCACTTGTGCAGACGCAATCAAAGCGGCAGATAGGGCATTATGTCTCGTCAAACTAAACCCATTTTGGCCCGCCCTGCCGATCTAAACACCTATTTTTCAGAGGTCACAACCCTCAAGGGTGTAGGCGAGAAAGTCGGGGACGCATTGACTCGGGCAATGGGGCCAAGATTGCGCGACCTCGTTCTAACACCGCCGAGTAACCTCATCGACCGTACCCACCGCCCCACGATTGCGGGCGCAAGAGACGGCGAAATTGCGACATTTGACGTTACAGTTGGGTCGCACATTGCGCCTTCCTCCAAGAACCGTCCCTATCGTGTGCGCGTCTTCGACGACACGGGTGACATGACGCTGACGTGGTTCAAAGCTTATCCACAAAGCATGTTGAAAATGATGCCAGAAGGCTCGCGCCGTATCATCTCAGGGAAATGCGAAGTCTTTAACGCCGAACTGCAAATGACACATCCTGACTATGTCATTGATCCACAGAAGGGTGACGAATTACCAGAGCTTGAAACCCTTTATCCGCTGACAGCAGGACTGGGACAGAAAATGGCGCGCAAAGCCGTAGCTGGCGCTTTGACGAAAATTCTAGACGGACCGGACCTAGGGAATTGGCTCGACCCGACATTTCAAACACAACAAGATTGGCCAAGTTACATAGAGGCTCTAACGCTACTTCATCACCCTCAACACCCCGTCGATATAAAAGACGATAGCCCCATTCGCCGTCGCTTGGCTTATGACGAGCTTTTCGCGAAACAGCTAGCAATGGCCTTGGTTCGCGAGCGCAATCGCGGGCAAGGGGGTCAGGCGCTCTCGGCAAAAGGCGATTATGTCGAGGACGTATTGAAGGCGGCACCCTTCCCGCCAACAGGCGCACAGGCAAGATCATTCGAAGAGATCAAAGCCGACATGGCGTCCCCAAATCGAATGTCTCGATTACTTCAAGGCGATGTTGGTGCCGGTAAAACTTTCGTCGCCGCGCTTGCTTGTGCCTATGCCGCCGAAGCGGGTGTTCAAGTCGCACTTATGGCTCCAACGGAAATACTGGCTCGCCAACATGTCGATACCTTGCGCAGTTTCTTGGAACCCGCGGGCCTAACCGTAGAAGCCGTCACTGGACGCGACAAAGGCAAAGCAAGAGCCGCACTCGCCACTGGTATGGCGGAGGGATACATCGATGTGATTGTTGGAACGCACGCTTTATTTCAGGACAAAACCGAATTCAAAAATCTAGGCCTTGTTATTATTGACGAACAACATCGGTTTGGTGTTCGCGATAGATTGCGATTGACGGAGAAAGGCACCGCGACGGACTTGCTCGTCATGACTGCGACTCCGATTCCGCGTACCCTCGCCCTTACAAGCTACGGTGATCTTGATGTATCTATTCTGGATGAAAAGCCTGCAGGTCGTGTTCCGATTGAGACGGCCATTTTACCTCTCGCCCGTTTGGACAATGTCATCGACGCAGTTGGTCGGTCCGTAAAAGAGGGAAACCAAGTATATTGGGTCTGCCCTTTAGTAGAAGATAGCGAGCTCATCAAACTCTCCTCCGTCGAAGATCGTCATCGGCAACTGACCGCGATCTTCGGTAGTCGTGTTGGGCTATTGCATGGCCGCTTGTCCGCAACTGAGAAGGAATCCATGAGCCAAAGGTTCAAGGCAGGTGAGTTTGACATTTTGGTCGCTACAACGGTTATCGAAGTCGGCGTGGATGCACCCAATGCGACCATCATCGTGATCGAACATGCAGAGCGGTTCGGGCTGGCGCAATTGCATCAATTGCGGGGGCGAGTTGGACGGTCAGACAAGAAATCCTCCTGCTTACTGCTCTATCAGGCCCCACTGTCAGTGAACGGAAAAGCTCGTTTGGAAATTATGCGTCAGTCAGAGGATGGCTTTCTGATCGCAGAGAAGGATTGGGAGTTACGAGGGTCTGGAGACTTACTCGGAGCCGCCCAGTCAGGTGTTCCGAGGTTTACACTCGCTAATCTGGATAAGCACAAAGACTTGTTAGAAACGGCGACGCAGGATGCCCGTCACCTGGTAGTCATGGACCCTGGACTCACGACGCCGCGTGGACTGGCGGCGCGGAACCTCCTATACCTCTTCGAGCAAGACTACGGCATTGCCATGATGCGGGCAGGTTGAGGCGAAACTCCGAGCTATGGCGTTTTCGGTGAAGGTTTCGTATTAATTTCCAGACCTCCGCCGGCATCGAGCAACGCGTTCTGCTCACCCGAAACCATACCGCCAGAGATGATCATTTTTGCGCCTTCTTCTGGGGTCATGTCCAAGATACGAATGTTGTCTTTGTGCAAGAAGAGAAGAAATCCAGAGGTTGGATTTGGCGTTGTCGGCACGAAAACACAAACCATATCGTCGCCTAAAGCTTCCTTTGGCTGCCCGCCCAAATCAGCCGTCACAAAGCCAATCGCCCAAACATCCTTTTTCGGGTACTCTATCAAACAGACATCCCGAAAAGCGCGATCTTTTTGTGCGGCTACCGTTTGCACAATCTGTTTCAGGGAATTGTAGACAGGACTGACCACTGGAACCCGATCAAGAAGTCCCTCGCCTGATTTTATGAGTGATTTCCCAATGAAGTTTGAGGCGATAATCCCCAATACAAACAATAGAATAACCGAAATAATGAGGCCAAGACCAGGAATGGCGAACCCCAGATAAGTTTCAGGGTTCAGACTGTCTGGGACGATCCGAAAGACATTTTGATCAATCTTCTGAACAATCCAACTGATAACTAATAGCGTGACAACGACCGGAATCGCGACAATCACGCCTGTGAAGAAACGGTTTCTTGCCCATTTCAAAAGGCTGAACTTTGGACGCGCTTTTCTTATGCGCTTTCTTTCTTCACGTTTTTCTTTGGACGTGGGCTTCATTCCAGTTCCTTAATTCTTGGTTCGGTGCGTCATGGGCGCTACCGCTTTGACATGCAATCCGTTACACCAGATTGTGACCAAAAAAGGATAGTCGAAATGTTTAAGTTCGATTTGGAAAAATATCGTTCGGCGATTAGGGGTGGTCTCGGCCTCATACTGATCTCGCTTGTCCTGATTTATGTCTATCGCGATGATATTTTTCAAACCATTCAAGACCCCGGGCAACCTTTTCAAACCTACACACCTCCTCAGGCTCCCGATTATACTTCAATGGAGAGTTGGTTGGCGCAGCCAGACCTCGGCGTTGATCCTTTCGCCTTAACAGCCAAAGGCGATGTCTTCGTCGTGGTGCCGAGCGTCTATCGCGGCGGGTCACATTGGAATTTGCCGTCTGATGATCTGAAGCGAAAGAACAAGTTACAACGCATTGTTCGTCCGAATTATGTATCTCCCTACGGTGAAGCAGGACGATTATTTGCGCCCTATTACCGTCAAGCCTCACTTTACGCCTTTATGACTAACCGCGAAGATGCGCAGCAGGCTCAGGACTTCGCCTATCAGGATGTCAAACGCGCGTTCCAGCAGTTTATCAAACAATCTCCGCCCGAGCGTCCAATCGTTCTTGTTGGGCACAATCAAGGCGCTAGCCATGTTCAGCGTCTCCTTGCCGACTTCTTTCAGGGTGATTTGAAACAACGCCTTGCCGTTGCCTATGTTATTGATCACCCCTTGCCCCTGGATGCTTTCAACGGTGAATTGAGCCGATTGTCTTCCTGTGAAACGCGCGACAAAACGCAATGTGTTGTCGCCTTCGGGAGTTTCACATCTAAGGATAAAGTGATCGCGAAGCGGTTTGCGGAGAAGTCGCTTGTTTATAATGGCCGCATTTATGAAGCGGTTGCCAATCGCCCAACCCTCTGCATTAACCCGCTGCTCTGGACACAATCAGAAGATTACGCGCCTGATCGCTTGCATCTGGGCGGAGTCGCAGCCGAAGGCCTTGACCCCGATATGCAGCCCGCGCCTTTGCGCAATCAAACAGGTGTACAGTGCCAAGATGGCCTTCTCTATGTCGACACCCCGCGTAGTAAGTCTTTGCGGAGGCCGTTAAAGGTTGGAGGTAAATTCAGGACACTTCCGTCAAACCTCTTCTATGAAGACTTAAAACAAGACGCGAAACGTCGAGTTGAGACCTTACTGAATGCTCAAGTACTTCCTGAACGGGCGGGCGCGTTATTAGACGATTTTGAAGTTCAAGACGTTCAGAACTCCCCCGTTACTTTGCCAAAGATAGACTAAGGTTTTAGGTTAGCCCCATTGCGAGCGCAGTGTGATAGGTTGCACCCGCCGCGATGTAAGCGAGGGCAAACAGATAACCAAAAGCAAAAAGCGGCCATTTCCAACTGTTCGTTTCCTTGCGAATAATCGCAAATGTCGACAAGCATTGTGGTGCAAAGACAAACCACGCCAAAAATGCCAGAGCCGTAGGTAAAGTCCAATTCGACGCGATAAGCTCTGTAAGCTTCACATCTGTATCAACTTCACCGATGGAGTAAATCGTGGCAAGCGAACTGACCGCGACTTCACGCGCTGCCATTGCAGGAATGAGCGATATCGCGATCTCTAGATTAAACCCAATAGGTCGCAGGATAGGTTCGATCAGACCCCCAACTTTACCGGCCCATGTTTGCGCCGTCGTTGAGGCATGGGTCGGAAAACTCATAAGACCCCAAATCAGAACGGACGCAGGCAGAATGATACGGCCAGCACGATTTACGAAAATCATCCCGCGGTCCCAAAGACCGACGAGATAGTCTTTAAAAACTGGCGCTTTATAGCTCGGGAGTTCAATCAAGAGTCCAGAAGACTCGCCTTTTGTCAGCGTCCGCTTGAATATTGCTGCCATTAGGAGCGCAAAGAAAACCCCCACGAGGATCAGTCCAAATGCGACCAAGCCTTGCTGCGAAAACGGACCGACCTTTCTCGCGGGAACAAATGCACCAATGATCAAAAAATAGACAGGCCAACGCGCGGCACACGTCATTAAGGGCGCAATCAGAATCGTCGTGATTCTATCGCGTTCCTGCTCAATCGTTCGCGCAGACATGATGCCAGGGATTGCGCAGGCAAAACTCGAAAGTAACGGAATAAAGGCTCGGCCATTCAGCCCGATTTTCGCCATCAATGTGTCTACAAGGAATGCCGCCCTCGCCATATACCCTGACGCTTCCAGCAGGAGGATGAACGCGAAGAGAATGATAATCTGCGGCAGAAACACCAAGACTGCGCCCACACCCGCGATGATACCATCAACCACCAGTGACGTTATCAAGCCATCTGGCAAAATTGCCCTTGCCCCCTTTTGTAGAAAGCTGATCGCAATCTCGATCACATCCATCGCGGGACCTGACCAAGTGTAAACGGCTTGGAACATTACAAACAAGATTACGAAGAGTATCAATATGCCGATAACAGGGTGAAGCACCCAGTTGTCGATACGATGAGAGAACGTCTCGGCCTGTTGAACACGACTGACAGAAGTACTCGTGATTGACCGTGCGCGAGCTTGTAGGGCTTTCAAGTCACCCTCTTCTGATTTTGGTCGCGCGGCAGAGCCATGCGTTACATCTCCGCCCCACTCTTCTATATAGTCCAAAAGCGCAGATCGCCCAGCTCCCCTGACCGCAACGCAAGAGACAACGGGGATACCAATTTCGCGTTCTAGCGCGTTTAGGTCGATGGTGATTCCGTCACGTGCCGCCATGTCCATCATGTTCAGAACTAAAATGATCGGTAGGCCGTGATTTTTGGCTTGTAAAACATTGTGAAGATGCGTGTTGATGTGACTGGCATCCATCATGAACAGGATCGCGTCAGGCGCACGTTCGCCTTCTAAATTACCACGGACAGCGTCTAATGCGACACGTTCATCCATGCTGTGACCGCAATCTCCGTAAACCCCGGGCAAGTCCAAAAGCTCTATGCCTTTGCCATTTGGTAAAGCAAATTCTCCTTTGCGATACTCAACGGTGACGCCAGGATAGTTGGCGACTTTGGCCTTCCCGCCAGTGAGAGCGTTGAAAAGCGACGACTTACCACAGTTCGGAGCACCCAGTAGTGCGAGGCGTAATATCGACTCTGTACTCATGACAACACCTCTGGCGTTACGGAGCCCAGAAGAATCGCTTTCGCATCTTCTCTTCGTAATGCGATCAGCGCGCCATTAACTCGCACGGAAATCGGGTTCTTACCGAACAATCCGAAGTGTAGAGGCGTTACGCTATCGCCTTCTGCGAAACCAATTTCGCGTAATCGAACACTCAAATCTAGATATCTGTCATCAAAGTCGATGATAGTACCCGTTTCATTTTTACGAAGATCGGTTAGCCGTTTTGTCATGCCGCAGTCGTACTGCGAATAATTCTCAAAATCAAAGAAAATTCAATGACAAAAACAGATGCAGATTAAGGCAGAAACGGTGTGGACAAGACGAAAACCCGCGACTATACACCGCCCACTTAAGAGGCCCGAATAGCTCAGTTGGTAGAGCAACGGATTGAAAATCCGTGTGTCCCTGGTTCAAATCCAGGTTCGGGCACCATTACCCAATCTAAATCATTGTTTATGTTGCGCACAACATTTTCACGTTCCGTTCGATGCAACGGGTGAGCGTCATGGTTTCCTGCCTCAATCGTATTCTAAAAATACTAGGGTTAGGTTTTTGGGCACTAATGCAGGTGAGTCTAACGTCCGACAAGCTACCTAAGTTCATTCTAATGAAAGTCGCGACTGGGGAATAATTTATTTGCTTGCTGGCGTGGATGACGAGCCCCTCCACCGCCTCCATTGTAATATCCACTGATGTTTCGGTTTGGCAAAATTGGCCTGTCTTTGGCGGGCGAAAGGCGATTGCCTGGAGCCGTTCGGCCTTCGCGTTTTATCTCTTTTGCTGGAATGGGTCGTCGCGCTTCGTCGGCATTATCATGGCTAGGATTGATGTTCTCACCTGTCCCCCCTGCATCTCCTAGAGTATCGAGCAGATAGGAGATATCCGTAACTTGGTTTGCAATGACGTGAGTAACAATGCCTTCGCGTTGAAGTTTCCCCCGTATCTTAAGTAATCGTCCCGTCATGACGGCTTTACGTCGTTTCTCGAACATAGAAGGCCAGACAACGATATTGGACACGCCCGTACCGTCTTCCAATGTCAGGAATATAACACCGCTAGCGGTGCCCGGGCGTTGACGCGTGATGACAAGACCGCAGACCTCAACATGCCGTCCGTCAACTGTATTGCGTAAGTTCGCTGACGGCAGTGTGTTGCCAATATCCACTTGCAACAATGTCACGGGATGTTCGCGAAGAGTTAGGCGAGTTCCGATATAGTCCTCAAACACCTCCTCTCGTGAATCCATGAGAGGTAGGTTCGCAGGTATCTCCGGCAAGCCCTCACCTAAATTTGCAAACAAAGGTAATGGTTTTTCTCCGCCTAGGCCTTTGACGACCCAGAGCGCGTCACGGCGGTTCAACCCCTGCTTAGCAAAGGCGTCGGCTTGAGCTAGTTTTGAAAGCGCATTGCGATCCAACCCTGCCTTGCGCCAGACAGCATCAATTGTGCGATATCCATTCCCGCGCGCAGCAGAGAGCCAATGCCCGTCTTCCTCCCGAAAGCCTTTAATCTGACGAAAGCCTAGCCGTACCGCGAGCTGCCCATTCCCTGCAGGTTCGAGCACATTGTCCCAATAGCTATGCTCAACACAGATGGGCCGCACAGGTACGCCGTGCTCACGGGCATCTCGAACAATTTGAGCCGGTGCATAGAAACCCATAGGTTGAGAGTTTAGCAGCGCACAGCAAAACACTTCAGGGTGGTGGCACTTCAGCCAGCTGGACACATATACCAATAGGGCAAAACTCGCGGCATGGCTCTCTGGAAATCCATAACCTGAGAAGCCTTCGAGCTGCCGAAAGACCGCGCAAGCGAAGTCTTCGTCATAACCATTTTCAATACAGCCAATAATAAAACGATCTTTGAATTTTTGGATTGTCCCTGGCCCCCTCGCCGTTCCAAGCGCACGACGGAGTTGGTCAGCCTCTGACGGTGTAAAGCCTGCAGCCACGGATGCGATTTGCATGGCTTGTTCCTGAAACAACGGAATACCCAATGTCTTGCCAAGCACAGGTTCCAACGCTGCGGACGGATAGACCACAGGTTCTTCACCGCGGCGGCGCTTAAGAAACGGATGCACCATATCGCCTTGGATTGGGCCGGGGCGGATAACGGCGACTTCAATAACGAGATCGTAGAATGTTCGTGGACGCATACGCGGCAAGAAGTTCATCTGAGCGCGGCTTTCAACTTGAAACACGCCGAGCGTGTCCGCGATACAGAGCATATCATATACCTTGGGGTCTTCTTGCGGGATTGTCGCGAGTGCGTACTGCTCGCCTTTCCAATCCCCGAGTAAATGAAAGGCTTTGCGAATACAGGTCAGCATACCGAGCGCCAACACATCAATCTTGAGCATCCCGATTCTATCAATATCGTCCTTATCCCATTCAATTATTGTACGGTCGGCCATGGCCGCATTTTCAACAGGGCACATTTCGTCGAGACGTCCTGCCGTGATGACAAAGCCGCCTACATGTTGCGAGAGGTGACGTGGGAAGCCTATGATTTCATGCGTAAGTTCCATTGTCTGGCGTAGCCGAGGATCGGCTGCATCGAGCCCCGCAGATTTCACACGGTCCTCTCCAACGCCCTTACTGTTCGTACCCCACACTTGAGAGGAAAGCGCAGCAACAGCGTCTTCAGACAACCCCATAGCTTTGCCGACTTCGCGGATCGCGGCGCGACTTCGGAAATGGATGACAGTTGAACATATGCCCGCGCGGTGCCGACCATATTTTTGGTAAATATGTTGGATGACTTCTTCGCGGCGTTCATGCTCAAAGTCGACATCAATATCTGGCGGCTCACCTCGAACCTCAGAGATGAAGCGCTCAAACACCATGGAGATCGTTTCAGGCGAAGCTTCAGTAATCCCGAGAGCATAACAGACAACAGAGTTGGCTGCACTGCCCCGTCCTTGGCAGAGAATATCTTGTGATCTTGCAAAGGCAACTATGTCGTAGACTGTGAGAAAATATCGGGCGTAATTCAGTTCTGCTATCAGTTTAAGTTCCTTAACGACCATAGCTTGCACCCGCGGCGTGAGGCCGTCAGGGTAGCGCCATTTAAGTCCCTCTTCCGTCAGACGCCGTAAGCGCATGTCGGCGTCTTCTCCATTTGTGACCTCATCGGGATATTCATATTTTAGCTCATCAAGTGAGAATAGACAGCGCCCCACAATGGCCTGTGTATTCGATAAGGCCTCTGGATAGTCTTTAAACAATCGTCGCATTTCGAATTCAGATTTCAGACGTGCCTCAGCATTTGGTTGCGCAAGACGTCCCAGTTGATCAATTTTGACCTTCTCTCGAATGCAAGACAACACATCCGCAAGCCGCCGACGCCGTCCAGTATGCATGATAACATTGCCAACGGTAACGAGCGAAACATTCATCGCCTCCGACACCCGCTGTCGATCAGCAAACCGCATCGCATCCTCACCATCGTAAAGAGGCTTCAGTGCGAGAAACACATCCTCACCAAAAGCAGCTCTCAATGCCTCGGCATGTTCAGGTTTTTCAATTATGACAAAGACACACGCGTTGCCCCATTCTAAAACGTCATCAATTCCGAGGTCACACTGACCTTTAGCGGCACGGCGTTTTCCTAACGTCAGCAAACGGCACAGGTGTCCATAGCCTTTACGCGTTTTAGGATAAGCGACGAGTTCCGCCCCATCGCGCAAGATTAGTCGAACAGAGACCAGGTAGGTTAGCCCTAACTCCTGCGCGGCCACATGGCCTCGCACAATCCCTGCAAAAGTATTTGTATCAGCAATGGCGATAGCTGACAGGCCAAGTTCTTGTGCACGCACAGCCAATTCCTCGGCGTGTGAGGCGCCCTTGAGGAAGGTGAAGTTGGAGATGCAGTTTAGCTCTGCATAACTCATGAGATAGCCATCAGGAAAATTTGCCCGCGATATACCAACCCGGTTCTTTTGATCCGGGATATGTCATCAACCACAAACGAAGCCCTTCCGTTGTTTGCACATGCCAATAATCACGCACAGCTCCCATATCTGTTTGCCACCATTCTGCAGTCAGGCGTTCAGGGCCTTTGGCCACATGTGTTGAATACACCCCTCTGCGCCATTGAAACCGTTTTGGCGGGCGTCCCGCTTCCAAGGTCACCAAACGTTCTGGTCGTTTGAACAGACGTATTGGACGTTTGCGTGGGGCGGCGGTCCAAGACACAGGCTCGCGTTGGTCCATCGCTTCAACATAGACGAATTCACGCTCCGGTAGGTGGCTTTGCATTGGCATGAATTGACGAACACGGTCAAAGCCCAGCCTATTACCCAATGTCGAGATGATCTTTGACGTGTCGACTTCGGCTTGCTTGTGCTGATCGAGACTGATCTGAAACGGTTGAATGGGCTCAATATGGGCCGCTTCTAGTCGAAACCAATCTGCGCCAAACTCAATCTTTAATTCATCGAGCGGTTTGGTAAATTGTTGCATAACAGCACGGTGTTCATGTGTGGGCCTTGCAAACCCAATGTGTAGTAAATGATCGCCCGTATCGACGCAGCGCACTGTCAGATAATAACGCCGTGCGCCTTTGACATCCTTCGCAAGCCGCCTGCACACCGATGCTGTCAACTGTTCAAGTACGCCTAATAAATCACCCTTCAACCCAATTGGATCCGGCAATGTCATGCGCGCTGCATAAATTGGGTCTGCAGCTTTCGGTGAAACGGGATCCGGCTCATGACCGAGTGCCGCAGACAAAGCCTGTGTTAAAGCTAGTCCAAAGCGCCTCGCGAGTTCAGCGCTTTTAATCTCCATGAGCTGCCCAATCGTTTTGAGACCTGTGCGTCGCAAATCAGAACTCAGCTTTTGCGGCAGTCGCAGAGCTTCCAGTGGCAATGCCGAGAGAGCTTCGCTTGTTTGCCCAGGTAATGCGACTTTGACCTCATTAGAACTGAAACGCGCCAAAGCCCAAGCCGCACCTTTGGTGTCGGCAATCCCCAGCCGAGATGTGATCTGCATATCGGACAAACGCTCGTGCGCATAAGCCGCCATATTGGCCTCTCCGCCAAACAAATGCGCGCAGCCCGTGATATCCAGAAATAATCCGTCAGGCGCATCCAGAGCAATCCACGGCGAGAGACTATCGGCCCAACGCCACAATGCGCGTAGCAATGCTGCCTCCCGCGCTTGGTTAGACGGATGTGTTAGCAAGTCAGGACAGATCGCACGTGCGTCAGGCAAGGATAGTCCAGAGGACAGACCCACCGATTCCGCAGCGTCACTTAAATGGGTTAGTCGCCACGCATTATTGATTTCTGATATAATCGCAAAAGGCGCAGATACTCGCAGGTCCCCCTTGCGAATCCGAAGATCAAGCGGCAGTTGCGGCAGCCAGATGGATAACACCCGCCTCATATGCGCCTCCGCTTGTCTTGGGTTTGATCCACCGCGCCTGCCACGCCCCAAGCTCGCCTTTACGGTTTTTCGTTAGAGCCCAAACCCATGAATTCTCACCCGCATTAGACGCATTACATTGCCACCGCGTCTCGCACGCAGAAGTATGCGCTCGCCCATGGATCAGGATGATGCCAACGCCACCGCCCTCTTCCGCTGCGATTTGAAGCCGTCTAGATTCTCGCAAGTTCGGACCACTCGACATTTCAACAACAACGCATTCGGCACAGGTGGCTCTTAAAGCTTGTTCCGCTGCCCAGAGGACTTCGCTGCGGCTGATGCCTTCCGTCAGAATTACCCGCGCCGGATCAATGAAGTCTTGCAAAGCAGTGGGAGCTAGAGATCCAATATTGCGAGTCAGGCCGATCCAAATAATCGGTCCAGAGAGACGGGATGCTGTTAAGATAGCAAACATATCCGAACTATCGCCTGTTGCCTCATGTACGCGACCTTTCGCCAATCGCACAGGATCAGCGAGGCAAAGCTCGTTTCTGGCCTGCAATGTAAAAGACGCAAGCGTCCCGACATCACGACGATTTATAATTTGAACAACTGACACAACGTTCTTCTTTTGTTCTTACTCAGGGCAGTAAGTCAAGAAGAAAGGAATTTAGTCCTAATTAATATGTGGATAGTCTTTTATTGGGATCAGCATGTGAAACAGTGCTGGTAAAAACTGAAGCTCAATTTTCAAATCGTCACGACTCGGCGCCTCAACAGCAGTATTATTGATTGCAGCTATCAGGAGGTTGCCAGCCTCTTCATAACAGCGGATCAGTATTCTGAAACACTGTTTTGGATAGTTTTTAAGCCTTCAACCGCTCCGCATGCCACGCCAAATGATCCGCCATAAAGGTCGAGACGAAATAATAGCTATGATCATAGCCCGCTTGCATTCGTAACGTTAGGGATTGCCCCGCGTAGTCACACGATTTTTGGAACAGATGGGACTTTAGCTGCTCATCGAGGAAAGTATCTGCCTCACCTTGATCGATCAGAATATCAGGCAGTCGCGCCCCTGCTCTAATTAAGGCACAAGCATCATATTCTGCCCAAGACGTGCGGTCCTCACCGAGATACCCTAAGAGCGCCTTTTGGCCCCATGGCACTTCAATCGGTGCAACGATTGGCGCAAAGGCCGACACTGCGCGGTATTGCTCAGGGCTCCGCAGTCCAATTGTTAATGCGCCATGCCCGCCCATTGAATGACCCATGATGGATTGACGAGACATATCCGCACTTGGAAACGTCTCTGCGATCAGGGCTGGCAGCTCTGTTTCGATATAATCACGCATGTTGTAATGTTCGACGAAGGGCCCTTTCGTTGCATTCACGTAGAACCCTGCGCCCAGACCGAAATCATAAGACCCATCAGGATCATCTGGGACAGCATCACCGCGCGGAGATGTATCCGGCGCGATAAAGATCAGACCTAGCTCCGCGCAGGCCGCACGAAACTCGCCCTTCTCGGTCACGTTAGCTTGGGAACATGTCAAACCCGATAGATACCAAACGACAGGCAATTTTGCGCCAGCCTCATGCGGTGGAACGAAAACCGAGAACTCCATCGGTGTTTTCGTTGACGTCGAGGTGTGACGGTAAACACCTTGAACGCCTCCATGCGCGTGAACGGTAGAAAGCGTCTCGACTGACATTAGAATGTCACCACGGCACGTATGCATTCACCCTTATGCATCAACTCAAAAGCATCATTGATATCGTCCAAATGCATTGTGTGAGTAATCATGGGGTCAATCTCGATTTTTTTGTCCATGTACCAGTCCACGAATTTTGGAACGTCTGTTCGTCCCTTTGCTCCGCCAAAAGCTGTGCCTTTCCAAACGCGACCCGTGACAAGCTGAAATGGTCGCGTTGAGATTTCAGCACCAGCGGGCGCTACGCCGATAATAACAGATACGCCCCAACCACGATGTGAGCACTCAAGAGCATCTCGCATAACTTGGACATTGCCTGTCGCATCGAAGGAATAATCCACGCCCCCGAATTCGTCTTTTTGAGTTTTCGTAATTTCTATAATAGCCTCGACAACGGTTTGACCGCTTTTCAATTCTTTGGGATTGATGAAATGCGTCATCCCGAACTTTTCCGCCATTTCACGCTTATTATCATTCAAATCGACACCGATAATAATGTCTGCGCCTGCCATGCGAAGACCTTGAATTACGTTCAACCCGATACCGCCCAAACCAAAGACCGCCGCCGTCGATCCAATCTCTACCCCTGCTGTGTTAATCACAGCGCCGATACCCGTTGTGACACCGCAGCCAATGTAGCAAATGCTCTCAAATGGGGCGTCCTTACGAACTTTTGCGAGAGCGATTTCTGGCATAACCGTATGATTGGCGAAAGTTGAACAGCCCATATAATGAAAAATAGGTGTACCATCGAGCATAGAGAAACGGCTTGTGCCGTCAGGCATCAACCCTTTGCCTTGGGTTCCACGAATGGCGGTACAGAGGTTTGTTTTGCCAGAGGTACAAGCGTAACATTCTCGACATTCGGGAGTGTAGAGCGGGATCACGTGATCACCTGGCTTTAGGGTCGTAACACCCTCCCCGACTTGCAACACGACACCCGCGCCTTCATGGCCAAGGATGGAGGGGAAAACGCCCTCAGAATCTGCTCCAGATCGGGTCTATTCATCCGTGTGGCAAACGCCTGTGGCTTTGATTTCAACCAGAACCTCGCCCGCTTTTGGAAGTTCTAAATTCACATCCATAACGGTGAGCGGTTTACCGGCTTCGAGGGCAACGGCCGCTCTGGTGCGCATGGTTTTCATATCATTTCCATTCAATCATTTATCAGTTTTCTAGCGGTTGGACAGCATTTGGGACAACCAAATATCCAACGCCTCCGCATCTGGCCAGCCCGCCCAATAGGTCATATTTTCCGATGTAACGCGTGCGGGTTTACCACCTGTCGTCTTATCAATGACCGTCCAATTTGTTTCAATATCTTCGCGCCAAATTTGAAGGTGCCCTCCGTCTTTTAAGGACAGAGGTGTATCAGGCCGAAGTGTATCAACTGCCGTGACTTTTAGTCCATCAAGTCCAGGCGGGAGAGTTTGCGGTATATGGAAATCTTCATTGCGTGACCCTGTTCGCGGCCCAATGATAAGCTGTCCGTTGAAACGTTCAATTGCTCCACGCAATGCATCTGTCCACGTGAATAAACCGGGAATAAAGACGGCATCATAATCGCCAAAGTCCTCTGAGGTACTGGGAAGAATATCGATGACATCGTGACCCGATCTTCGCAATCCTGTGTAAACATCTAAAATTAAACGAAAATAGTTGAAGTTCTGATCTTGAGGTTGAACCTCCCATGCCCATTGGGAGGCGTAATCAAAGACAATTGCGACTGTCGCTCTTGCCTTGTTAGGAACATAGGATTCAAGCTCACGCGCAAGGGCCATCACCTCTTTTCCGCCTTCAGACAGTTCGCCATCACATCGCAGTAATCCCGCATGCATCTGCTCTGGGCCGAACGGCAATTGCCGCCACCGGAAATACGCAACGACTTCAGCGCCATGATCAAACGCATCAAGCGTCCATTGGCGTACCTGGCCTGCCTTCGGAGACGGGTTATGCGGCGCCCAATTTACGGGACCTGGCTGTTGTTCCAGCACCCACCAACGCCCCTTGCCCACGGCGCGGTAAAGATCGTGATGCAGGGCTTGGAAGTCTGCGTCACCTTCCCGTGAGTATTTGGCGCGATAATCCGCGTCATGGTCGGACCGATCCTCTAGGAACCCAAGCGGATAGCTGTCCCACGTCGCAATATCCAAATCCTCACCCACGGCAAAATGGTCAAATTCTGTTACGCGTCCCATGTAATTATGGAGTAAATCGACCTTGGTGTGGTCGCGTAAAACGTCGGATTGAAGCTTGTTGAAACTCACAACTTGATCAGAGGCAAAACGACGAAAATCCATAGCGTGGGCTGGCATAGGTTCCGTAACGGTTAGGTTCGGACATTCGATTTGATCAAAACGGCTATATTCCATCGACCAGAAAACGGTGCCCCATCGTGAGTTCAGATCGTCAATCGTCTTATACTTCTCAAACAACCACTTTTGGAACGCCTGTTTCGCTACAGGGCTGTAGGAAATCGTTGTATCGTGACAGCCATATTCATTGTCGATTTGCCACGCTTTGATTGAGGGGTGAGCGCCATATCGTTCACCCAAAATTCTTGCGATACGCACACATTCGGCGCGGTAGCCTTCATGCGAGAAATCATAATGTCGACGGGACCCGAAACCGCGAGGTCTGCCCTCTGCGTCCCAGGCTAACATATCTGGATATTTATCAACCATCCAACGCGGTGGCGTCGCTGTCGGCGTGCACATCACAATCTTGAGGCCCGTATTTGCTAGTGTCTCGATAGCCCGGTCTAGCCACTCGAATGTGAACTGGTTAGGTTCTGCCTCTAAACGGCTCCAGGCGAACTCACCAACCCGGACCCATGGCAATCCCATTTCAACCATGCGGCGGGCATCATCGGCCCAGATGTCCTCGGGCCAATGCTCAGGATAATAGCAAACGCCTAGTTCTGGTTTCAATTTCATATCAAGTTTCATTTATCGCCCGCTCCCAGACTTTTGAATCTACATTCCCGCCCGATAATATCACAGCAATTGTTTTCACATCGTCAGGAAAATTACCGCCCAAAGTCGCAGCAATGGCAGCGGCACCACCAGGCTCTAAAATGACACCCAGATGTTCATGTGCCAAACGCATAGCTTTCAAGCATTCGGCATCAGTTACAGTGTAGACATCATTCAAAGAATGTCCATTGATTGCCCATGTTATTTCGCCCGGCATAGGTGTCATGATGGCATCACAAAGCGTGGGTGGGGTATCCGTCAAGCTAACGCGCTGTCCTGTGCGCAAACTTTGTTGATGATCATTATAGGCGGTCGGCTCTGCGCCGAATATGCGTGTATTCGGTGACAACTCATTCATAGCGAGGGATATACCCGCGCACATGCCGCCACCACCCAAACAGGTAATCATCGCGTCGAAGTCTGGTTCAGCTTCCGCCAGTTCCACACCAATCGTGCCCTGTCCTGCAATCACATACGCATCGTCATAGCTCGGGACGATGATACGTCCGTCACGCCGAGCAATCTCAGCTGCAATGTCCTCACGGTTTTCCCTTAGGCGGTCATAGGAAACAATCGTTGCGCCATCTGCCAGCACTCCCGCCACCTTCACCTCGGGCGCGTCAGTCGGCATCACGATGATAGCATCAATCCCAAGTTCTTTGGCGGCGCAAGAGACGCCTTGAGCGTGATTCCCTGACGAATAAGCGACAACGCCTTTGGCGCGCTCAGCAGCGGTCATGGCCGATAGACGGTTAAAAGCGCCCCGATATTTGAATGCATTTTTCTTTTGTAGGCATTCAGCTTTGAACCATAGCGTCTTGCCTACTAATTTATCGAGTGCGTCAGAGCGTAAAAGTGGGGTTTTGAGGGCATGGCCGTCCAATCTGGCAACCGCAGCGGAGACATCTTGGAACGTTGGTGGGGCTGTCATTTTCACAGTCATAGTCGCTCCTTTGTTGACCCTGTCGGGGAATAATGAAAATACTCTCCGCAACAAGAGTAAATCTAAACCCGGGGAGATGCCATGTTAGGCCTCATGATGAAACACGAGCTCATGATCAGTGATCTGATCGAGCACGCTTCGACGGTCCATAAGGATCGCGAAATTTATACGCTTACAACTGACATGAAAGAGCACCGTTATACGTGGGCTGACTGCGCAGTACGGACCCGAAAACTGGCGAATGCCTTAATTGCTGCGGGTGTGAAGAAAGGTGACCGCGTTGCGACAATAGCTTGGAATAATTACCGTCATATCGAAATTTACTATGCTGTCAGCTCAATTGGCGCGGTCGTTCATACGATCAACCCGCGTTTGAAGCCCGAGCAAATCGCATGGATGGTCAATCATGCTGAAGATAAATTCGTCATGTTCGACACAACATTCGGTCCAATCATCGAAGGTGTGGGTGCGATGTGTCCAACCGTTAAAAAATGGATTTGCCTGACAGATGCAGCTGGCAAGCCAGATTATAAAACAGACGTTGAAGACTATGAGAGTTTCATTTCTGATCATTCCGACCAAATCGTCTGGGAACGGTTCGATGAGAACACAGCTTGTACACTGTGCTACACTTCTGGAACGACGGGTGATCCAAAAGGTGTTCTTTACTCGCATCGCTCAACCATCCTCCATGCAATGGCAGGTAGTTTCCAAGACGTTATCGGTGGCGGATCAAATGACACCATCTTGGCCGTCGTACCGATGTTCCATGTCTCCGCTTGGGGCTTGATCTATTCAGCCGCTATGGTTGGCGCAAAATTGGTTATGCCAGGACCGGGCCTTGATGGACCAAACCTAACCAAAATGATCATCCAAGAAGAAGTGACCTTGATGGCTGGCGTCCCAACTGTTTGGTTGGCTATCTATAATCACGTCAAATCAAATGGCCTAAGCTTGCCAACTGTAAAGAAAGCCCTCGTTGGCGGTTCTGCCCTGCCTGAGAGTTTACTCCGTGCCTTTGAATTAGAGCTTGATATTCCGATGCAGCAAGGTTGGGGCATGACTGAAACCTCCCCCCTTGGGACGACATACTCACCGTATCCAGGTGATGATTTGTCTGACTATGACTCTACCGTTAAAGACAAGCTTTATGCGGGCCGTCGAATTTTTGGTGTCGACATGCGCATCGTCTCTGACGAAGGCGAAATCTTACCGCAAGACGGCGAGGCCACAGGTCATTTACATGTCCGTGGGCCTTGGATTGCCTCTGGATATTTCAAAGGTGTCGGCACTGATAGTTTCACGGATGATGGCTGGTTCGCCACTGGCGATGTCGCCGCGATTCATCCGCGCGGTTACATGGAAATCACTGATCGCTCAAAAGACGTCATCAAGTCTGGCGGCGAATGGGTCAGCTCGATTGAAGTTGAAAATGCAGCCTGTGATCATCCTGACGTTGAAATGGCTGCCTGTATCGGTGTGCGTCATGAAAAATGGCAAGAACGCCCAATGCTAATCGTGCAGTCTGTACCGGGCAAAGAGCCAAACATTGAAGAGATAAAGTCCTGCATCGAAGCGAAATGCGCCAAATGGTGGATGCCTGATGCGATTGTCTTTGTTGAATCGCTACCTCTTGGCGCAACAGGAAAAATCCTAAAACGTGAACTCAAAATTCAATATAAAGACTTTGACCTCGAAGCTACATCTTAGCTTCGGGATTTGCGTCGCCGTCGCTACGGCGACGGCATGTCAAACTAAGATATCCAACCCAATTCAACAGACGCACATGTTGCGTCTGCGTTGTGCGCTAGAAACTGATATATCCCTACAATCTCGCATCGCGGTTTTAGATATTCCTCACTCAAAATATGATTTTGCACTGGCGGCTGGCCACGGCGTCCCAGCGGACCGTCCCTGCGACGCGCAAGACTTCAACGGCGCAAGCGAACGTATTGATATCATTCGTTTTGCGGAAAATTTCGAAGCTGGAGAGAAAACAGATTGGGCGGTGATACGCTTCCCGAGGATCAAGAACCCGAACCTCACCAGATATCGCCTTGAACCTCTTGCTGATCTTGAAAATTTAGAGGGTGTAGAGGTCAGATTTGCTAAGGCACTGGGGTTGTCTGAGAATAGTCAAAGGTGCAATCTCACGCTTCTACGTTTCAGTGAAACAGATCAAAAAGTCGCGCATGATTGCCGGGGTGTTCCAGGGCAATCGGGATCGCCAGTTACACGCATTGTAGACGGCGAGCATCGACTCGTAGGGACCAATGTCGGTCAACTATGGATGTTCAAATCACCCAAAACTGGGAGACCTGATCGAAAGGGTTACGTCAATTTGTTGGACAAAGACATTGTTGCAGAAATCGAATCCGTGATTGCGGACATACGCTAGTTTTGCGTTCTAAACTGAACGAGACTATTCCTTACCCTCGCCCACGCTAAATAACTTCCCCTTTTCCGTTATCAAAATAACGATCAAACTTGACACACCCAATAAGACGTAAGCTACCAGAAGCGGTCGAACGGTCCCGTCAAAGCTGCGCGCGACGAGAAACCCTAAGAAGCTAGAAAGGGTCATGGTCACAAAGCCATAAACCGCATTCGCTGTACCCGCGATATTTCCCATATATTCCAAAGCTAGGCTCGAGAAATTCGCGCCCATCATTCCAAAGCACCCGAATGTCAGAACAAACAAAATGTAAAACACCCAGAAATTCTGACCGACGAATTGCATGTAAGCAAGGTTTATAATGGATAAGAGGATGAAAGTTATAACGACGACGTGACTGATCCGTCTCATGCCGAAACGCCCGACAAAAAGACTGTTAGAGAAATTCATCACCGCGAGCAGTCCTGCGATACCTGCAAAATAGAGATAGAATTTTTCACCTCGACCAAAGACTTCATCAAAGACCTGTTCGCTCGCGCCAATAAAGGCGAAGAGACATCCAAAAATCAGACCACTGGCCAACATATACCCGATCGTAATGCGATGAGTCAGAACTTGCTTAAATCCGTTCGCAATCTGCTTCATTTCAAATGGACGTCGATCCTCAACAGCTAAAGTCATAGGCAGTCGAAATTGTGTCCAAGTGAATACGAGACCAGAGAAAACGCCCAATATCCCAAACACCCAACGCCAATCTGCGACAGCCATGATGGCCGTTCCGAGAGCCGGTGCTATGATCGGAATGATCATGAAAACCGTGTAAACGAGTGAAAGAATACTGGCCATAGAACGACCTTTTGAGAGGTCTCGAATGATTGCTCCTGCGGAAACGCGTGTCCCCGCACAACATATGCCTTGGAGCACCCGAAGCGCCAAAAGACTTCCGAAACTAGGCGCAATCATACAGGCAAAACCCGTTATAAAATAGCCCACCAAACTCAGTTGAAGTAGAACCTTTCGGCCAAAACGATCGGAAATCGGACCGAAGACAAGTTGCGGAAATCCAAATCCCAGAATAAAAGCAAAAATTACGAGTTGTTGGTCATTTTCATTCTGGATAGTGTAATGCTCGCCAATGATCTCAAGTGCAGGTAGCATGATGTCAATGCCCATCGCCTGAAGGCCAAAAATAGCCGCCATCATGCTGATAAATTCCCATCGAGGAATTGGCATGTTTGAACTGGTCGTTTGGGGTGTTTTCTTGACGCTCACAGCGATCTCCTTCCGCGGCGCTATGCGCTTGGACATCTAAACTGGCAACCCTGGATACGCTATAATTGCTATTCAGTCACATGTAGGTCGGATCAAGTCCAAACTTTTGCAATCTCATCAAATGCTTTTTTCTCCAATGCGTGTGATGGAACCGTGGCACCTTCTGCGGGATGCCCAACAACCAACAGAACGAGCGGCTTTTCATTCGTTGGACGCCCACATATCTCTCGCAGGAAATTCATGGGCGCTGGCGTGTGGGTTAGGGTCGCAAGACCCGCAGAATGAAGGGTCGTAATCAACATACCGATGGCGATCCCAACGCTTTCCGTAACATAGTAATGCTTCTCGCCATTCGGGCCTTTTTTCTCCGCAAAAATCGCGATCAACCAAGGGGCCGTCTCAAGAAAGGGTTTTGACGCATCGGTCCCAAGCGGCGCAAGCGCATCTAACCATTCGTCCGACGCGCGCCCGCCATAGAACGCCCGCTCTTCTTCCTCGGCAGCCTCGCGAATACGGCGTTTCATATCAGGATTGGAAATCGCGGCGAAATGCCAAGGCTGTTGGTTCGCACCATTTGGTGCCGTTGCGGCAGCTTTGATCGCGGTTTCTATGATATTTTGCGGGACAGCCTGATCCGAAAAATCCCTGATTGTTCTACGTGTCAGGAGTGTCGACAAAACATCATCGGCACGACGAAACATATCCTGATCCGAGACGGCTGAGTAACCTGTAAGTGGAACATGCGGTTCACTCATAATTGCGTCCAATCGAGGATGACCTTCCCAGCCTTACGAGTTTCCATCAAATCAAAGGCCTTTTGCCAATCGCGCGCGGCAAAACGATGCGTGATCATTTCGGACATATCTAAGCCACTGTCGAGCAACGCTAGCATTTTATACCATGTCTCATACATTTGACGTCCATAAATACCTTTGACAGTCAGAGCTTTCCCAACAATTTTGGACAGATCGACTGGATATGGTACAGCGGGAATGCCTAGCATTGCGATATTGCCACCCATTAACATCGTATCGAGCATTTGTTCAAAAGCGGGCTTTGCGCCACTCATTTCGAGGCCAACGTCAAAGCCTTCTGCCATGCCCAGTTCTGACATCACATCTTTCAGTGACTCTTGCATCGTGTTGACCGTCCGTGTTCGAGACGTCAATTTCTTGGCGAACTCCAATCGCCACTCTTCGATGTCGGTCAGAACAACACGACGTGCCCCAGCCCGTTCAGCAACCGCGGCGGCCATAATACCAATCGGACCAGCACCCGTTATCAACACATCTTCACCGACCAAATCAAAGGCTAGCGCGGTGTGAACCGCATTCCCGAGGGGATCCATGATGGCCGCAATATCCAAAGAGAGGGCCTCTGGAAGTGGAATGACGTTAAATTCTGGTAGCGCCAGATATTCAGCAAAAGCCCCTGGGAGGTTTACGCCAATCCCTTTTGTGTCGGGGTCAAGATGGAACTTTCCTGCCCTTGCATTACGCGAACGCCGCCCAACGACGTGACCTTCCCCCGTGACTCGGTCGCCAACACTGACGCGCTTAACAGTGGAGCCGATGGCAGCGACAGTACCGCCATACTCATGTCCAACCACCATCGGCACAGGTACAGCATTTTGCGCCCAGGCATCCCAAGCATAAATATGCATATCCGTTCCACAAATCGCAGTTCGTTCGATGCGGATGAGAACCTCGTCGGGTGCAATCGTTGGAACAGGGACGTCTTGCATCCAAAGACCTTTTTCAGCTTTGGCCTTAACAAGGGCTTTCATCATCTTTGTCATGAAACAACTCCAAGCTCGCGTCCGACTTTAGTGAAGGCCGCGATAGCTTTTTCAATATGATCCGAGGTATGCGCCGCGCTCATCTGTGTGCGGATGCGGGCTTGACCTTTAGGGACAACAGGAAAGAAGAATCCGATAACATAAATGCCCTCATCCATCAGCTTTGTCGCCATATCTTGCGCCAGTTTTGCATCGCCTAACATCACGGGTATGATGGAATGTTCACCAGGTTTTAACGTAAACCCAGCGGATTCCATTCCACTTCTAAATTGCTGTGCATTGGCGCGAATTTTTTGCCGTAGATGATCGCCAGCTTTAGCAAGCTCAATCGCTTTCAAACTCGCGCCGACAATTGGCGGGGCTAAACTGTTGGAAAACAGATAAGGGCGCGAGCGTTGACGCAGTAAATCCACGACGGGTTTACGCGCGCAGGTGAACCCGCCCATAGCCCCGCCAAGGGCTTTGCCCAATGTTCCCGTGAGAATATCGACACGACCTTCGACCCCGCAATGTTCAGGTGAACCACGACCACCTGCCCCGACAAAACCTGTCGCGTGGCAATCATCCACCATGAGCAAGGCGTCGTATTTATCCTTGAGATCGCAAATACCTGCCAAATTCGCGATCGTGCCATCCATTGAGAACACACCATCCGTTGCAATCATTATGCGTCGGGCTCCTGCGGCCTTCGCCTCTTTCAGCTTTGCCTCCAGATCGACCATATCATTATTGGCGTAGCGGAAGCGTTTCGCCTTACAGAGACGGATACCGTCGATAATTGACGCGTGGTTTAAGGAGTCTGAAATTATGGCGTCTTCAGCCCCAAGCAACGGTTCAAACACCCCGCCATTGGCGTCAAAACACGCCGCATAAAGAATACTATCTTCGAACCCCAACCAATCGGCCAAGGCCATTTCCAGATCACGATGCTGGCCTTGTGTCCCGCAAATGAAACGGACAGACGCCATTCCGAAACCATATTTATCTAAGGCCGTTTTAGCCGCAGAAACCAATTCAGGACTATCGGCCAAACCAAGATAGTTATTGGCGCAAAAATTCAAAACGCTTTGACCGTCAACGTCGATCATCGCATCTTGCTCACCAGAAATCAGGCGTTCTGTTTTATACAGGCCCTCATTCCGTATTTCTTCAAGCGTATCGCTTATCTCACTATAAAATTCATTGGACATGATCTTCTCCGTGCGTCTTGATACGCCTTGCACGTTCGAATGGGGAACGTCATTCGCTATAAAATCCTGAACGCGCATTGAAAGCCCGAAGACGATGTCATGACCAACAAAATTTGCCGAATCCAGCCACTTTTATCCGATATACGCAACTGCTCGGCCTGCACCAAAAGCAACCCACCTCTCCCCGTAACTCCGAACCCAATCCTGCAAGCGACAACCCATTCCAAGATTAGAATTATAGGACAAGCGCCAGGTACATTGGCTCATGCGAGTTCTTTGCCATTTACCGATCCATCTGGTGTTCGATTGCGCGATTGGTTAGGCGTGGACGAAGCGACATTCTACAATCCAGAGAATTTTGCCATCACTCCGATGGGATTTTGTTTTCCCGGGCAAGACAGCAAAGGCGGTGATCTGCCTCCGCGCCCAGAGTGTGCGCCGCTGTGGCAGGACAGACTTGATGCCGCGCTCCCAGATGTAGAACTCACGCTATTTGTCGGTATGTATGCCGTAAAATGGCACTTGGGACATCTCGGTTATCGGAACTTAACGGAAACAGTTAGGCATTGGCGCGAGCTCGATCAAACCATTGTGCCACTCCCGCATCCTAGCTGGCGAAATAACGGTTGGATCAAACGTCATGATTGGTTCGCGGCGGAACTTGAAACCTTAAAGGCCCGGGTGGCGAAAATCCTTGAGTGAGACCACGCGAAACTTACCTTTTGTTTTACGGCCAATTTCATCAATGACGGTTAAATCATAAAACCCTGGAGCCGTCGGTTTGAATCGATATCCGTTGCGACCTTTGGTGATCGGGGCCTCACCTACGTAGAGACGAATGTCTTCGCCTTCAGCTTGGACCAAAAGATCAATACCCTCAGACGTTTCACCAAAGGCGTTCATCGCAATTTCAGTCTCATTCATAGGAAACAATATCACTGGCCCAATTTCTTCGGCAGACTTCAAGCGTTCAGCCATATGTTCGGGGCGGTTGGTGGTTTGAACAGGTTGGTCAAGCGCCAGACTATCCGCAATTTGAAACAGGAGGGGTGCGGCAGCGGCACGCCCCGTCACGCCTGGTCGGGGTCCTCCATCAGGGCGACCCATCCAGACGACGATCACATATTCACCAGTTATTCCTGCTGCCCAGCTATCGCGGAAGCCGTAAGACGTCCCCGTTTTATACGCGACATCAGGCACGTTTTTCCCAAGATGGGCTGGCATGACCCCCGCAGGTCTTGGGGCAGACGACATAACGCTGCGTAGTGATTGCGCTGTATCGGCTTGCAGAAGTTCAAAACCTGAAGACAGCTCTGTTTCGTTTTGTGTCCATTTCAATGGATTGGCAATCCCGTCATTTGCGATGGCAGTATATAGCATTGCAAGATCAGTCGCGCGCAAACCCGTCCCGCCGAGAGCTAAGGCGAGGCCCGCATCTTGGGCATCATCGCTTGGTCCTGAATGTGTGGGCGACGCCCCTGCCGCCCGCAAGGCAGCATCTAGTCGTCTGCCACCTACATGATCTAAAACGCCGACAGCAGGAATGTTCAAACTATGTTGCAGCGCCTGCGCCATCGTCACGTCACCGTAGTATCGACGATCAAAGTTCTCAGGGCGATAGCTCCCAAATCGGCTGGGTGCATCACGAAGTTTTGTTTGCGTTCCTATCAAGCCGTCATCCATGCCAAGACCATAGACGAAAGGCTTGAGCGTCGATCCGGGTGACCGAATGGCAGCCGTCATATCCAGCCACCCGCCGTCATGGTCACGCCGTCCAATCGCGGCATGGGCGCGGACTTCGCGAGTCTCTGCATGGACGATAATCGCCGACGCATTGACAGGATGAGGCAGACGATCAACCGTCAGGGAGAGCTGGTTTTCGAGCCGAAGCTGTAACCTTGGGTCCAACCAAGAGTGGGTTTTATCGCCCGATTTTGCCAATTTGCGCGCCGTCAACCAAGCTTGAGATGGCAGTTTGGACTTTTCCAATGGCACAGGCGCGGCGTCAGCATTCGCGAATTCACGCGACGAGATAAACCCTGCCGTTTCCAAACGTTTGAGAATACGTCCGCGTCCAAGTTTCGCAGCCTGTGCATTGCGATCAGGACGTCTGGCTTCAGGGGCTTGTGGCAGAGCTAAAAGCAGAGCGATTTCCTCTGGCGACAGATAGCGTGGGGATTTCGCGAAATAGATTTGGCTCGCGGCTTCAATACCTTCAATATTTCCGCCATAACTGACACGGGTCAAATATTGTTCAGTTATTTCGGGCTTGGAATAATGCAGTTCAAAGCGAAGGGCTTCGAAACTCTCAATGACTTTGGACCGTAATGTTCGGGGTCTCGGCCTATATTGACGCACGAGTTGCATTGTCAGAGTTGAAGCCCCCGAAGACGCAATCCCGCTTTCTTGCCATGTCCGCAGGGCCCGCAGTATCGCAGCGCCATCTACGCCGGCATGGCTATAGAAACGTCGATCTTCAATTTCGATCAAAGCCTCAATGAATGCAGGGTCAATGTTCTCAAGATCAGCTTGTACTCGCCATGTTCCATTTTCAACTGTCCGTACATTAAGCGATACTCCATGCCGATCGGTCAAGACAGGCGACGTTGCTGTCAGATCCGCTTGTGATACCGGAACTTGTGCAAACCAAACGCCGAGTGAGGCAGTTGCAGCTAGCGTTAGATATCCAAGTCGACGTCGAAACTTTGAGATCAACACAATTACAGAGCTCCGCTATCCGTAATGTCTACCTGACCATAATCCGATGTTCCGACGCGAGCCGGACGGTACATGTCCTCGACCACTGCACCTGGGAAAGCGAATGATCCAGCGGTTACCGCACGGACAACATAGGCCGCCCTGAATGTATTGCCTTCACGATCATAACGCGTTCGGCGATCAGAGGCTATGAAGCGATCATCGCGAGCTTCTTGCATGTCGAAATCAGACAGCTCCCCAAGGAAACCAAAGGCCCCTTCTTTGCCTGCATCGGATGGCGTCAGAAGCGTCTCAATTTCCAGACCTGCCGGCAGAAGGTCCGCGAGGACGATCATACTATCTGCGGTGAACTTTGACTTAGCCGTCACTAAAACAATAGCACGATCTCCGCGTTTCAAACCCTTCGTTCCTATTTCCGTCCCCTTTGTCGTGTAGAGGGTTTTTGTCACGGTGAACCCAGTGGATATGGTTTCGGGCGCAGTCATAGGGGTTGAGGTCACATCCAGCGTAACATAGGCCTTCGCATCGCCCGTATTTATCAACGATGGTGAGCGGGCAACATCCGTTCCGAGAAGACTTGCAGCTTTATTTTCCAACTCTAAGTTCTTCGTTTTTACGTCAACGTCTCCTGAAGTCGCGCCCAATTTTGACATGGCGCGCACGATATAACTTTTCTCCTGCGGAGAGGTTTTGGATGGGTCTAAATCGATGAGCCCGAGAAGAACTTTCTCCGCAATATCATCGTCTAAGTTGGTCCCGCCAATCGCAAGAAGGGCTGCTGCGTCACGTTCGGCAGAACTATAATAATTATAGCGGTCCTGTGCACCAAGTTCATCATAGGCACGTGCAAACATTTTGTCAGCGCTGGCCTCATCCCCGATACGGACCAGAGCGGCCCCCAGATATGACATCGCCATTGAGTCTTCGATTTTATCGCCAAAGGCTTTGTTGAGATAGCGAATACCAGACGCATCTGCCTCTCCGGCCAAAGCCATAACATAGTGTGCATAGGTGGCCCGTTCGGCACGCATACGTTCACCCTCTTTACGAGAATTTGTGCTCGGGAAATTCAAATTCAATGAGGAATAATCTTCCATGCGAGAGAGCATTTTCGCAGCGTTGACTGCAGAGGTTAAGCTGCTCGCTGGGACGTCAAAACCATTGCGGTCAGCTTCCACCAAAAACTCAGAGGCATAGAGCTGCAGCCAAGGCGTCAAATTCCCGTCACCCTGACGCCACAGACCAAATTCACCTGTTACATTTTGGCGAGAGGCTATCTTCGCAATTGCCCCTTGTATGCGGTCACGTAGTTCTTGATTGGACGTGTCCTTAAATCCGCCCAATGATTGCACGAAGAGCAATGGCATGGCCTTACTTACGGTTTGTTCCGTGCATCCATATGGATATCTGTTGAGGGCTGCGAGATAGGGTTTGACCGATAGTCCCGGCAAGCGAGAGACGCTGAGTTCAAGATCGGCCCCTGCAACGCTATACCCATCCAGAACGTCTGAGCTTACTGTGTACGTATCGCCGGGGTTAATCGCACGAATAATGCGTCGCGTAATTGGTCGATAGGGTGACCGCACTTCGATAGGATAGCTTGATTGAATTTTGTAATTCTTCGGCCCCGTAATATCAGAAGTAAGATTATAAACCCCAATGTCCGCTGCGCTAAGATTGATACCTGTTTGATCCCGTGTTCCGGGCGTCAAATCAAAGACCGTTCGTTTAGGACTGAGGAGACCTCCACCAGAGACGGTCGTTCGGTAAGCGCCTCCCTCACCGTCAATATTATCCAAAGACAGCGTGGCAACCGCTTTGTCACCCGGCGCAAGAAAACGTGGCAGGGCGAGATTTGCGGGAACCGCATCACGCACTTTAATCGGCGTAGACGCGCTACCGATGGCAGTGTCCGTCCAAGCCGTCGCCATGATCCGCAACTCCCCATTAAAGTCGGGGAGATCGAGTGAGATGGTCGCTCGTCCGTTTTTCAACTTCACTGGCCCTTGATATAAAGCCACGGTTTTTGTTGGCACAACAGATAGGCCTGCTCCGCCAATACTATCGCCCCCATTTCTCGTAGGTCCACTTGCGAGGAACGGGTTGAGAATACGACTGTAGTCATCGTGAATATCGAGTGAAAAAGCTTTCTTGGCAAAGAAAGCAGCCGTCGCATCTGGGGACTGAAACTTTGTCAGCGCCAAAATACCTTCATCCACAGCGGCTAAACTGATCCAAGCTGTCTCTTTCCCAGCTGCGCCAGAGAGTTGAATAGGTATATCCAACTTGGTCCGAGGCGACACACGTGTCGGCGTATTGATAGCGAGGTCCAAAGTTTGCGGTCCACGATCTAGCGCAATATGCGTTAAGCCGACAGCGCGCTTTACCCCGACACGTGTTTTTGAATCCAGCGGAGTGTATAGTGTAACCATCGCGTAAACATCGTGACCCCATGACGGATCATATGGAATACGCACAGATGACGCGCCCTGCGGCAGATCAATTGTACGGATAGAACGAACCGTATGATCCGCAATAACAATGTCACCACGGCCAGCATATGGCGCATTTAGGTTTAAGGTAACCTCACCACCTGGCTTTGCGGGTAAATCTGTTGCGCCGACCAAGATACGATCAGGCGCATCCGTGTCGCTCTCGCCCCAATTGGACCATCCGACACCAAAGCGATAAGACGCTGTTTCGCCGCCTTCAGTTTTCACATCGAGACGATAACGTCCCCAATTTAGGGATTTTTCCCAGACGGCTGGCATTGCCGCACCAACCTGTATTTCGCCTTGATCGATGAAAACGTCAGTTGTTTGCACGCGATACTGCCACCGATTGCGGTAGCGATACCAATTATAGTCACGGTCTTCCTCATTGAGAGTCCAACTCACGATTGCCGCTTCACGCTCACCGCTTGCGGCCAAAGTAACCAGATCAATTTTCGCAGGCTTATTCCGCTCCGCTCGTTCACCGAATTGCGATTTAAACCCGACATAACTGTCCTGCCCACGCACGGGGATAAAGAGGTTTTCCCTGACGTAGCGCCCACCTGGTTCAGAAACACCCGCAATGAAGGAGGCGCGCAGCGGGTGTGACGATTTTGCTTCAGACTTACTAAGTTCGAGGCTTACAATAGCCGCTCCGTCTTCATCCGTCGCAGGAACGTTCACGTCGATCAAACGTTCGCGGAAATCCTCTTTGACATCGCCGAAGCTATAATCT
>CALHXF010000028.1 GCA_938040095.1 uncultured Caulobacterales bacterium | reverse complement strand
CGAGGCGGGAATTATACGTCTCGATATAGATGGTCTTGCTATCAAGCTCTCGTGTTGATCCGAATTTTTTACGCGAATATGTACCGCTTAGACTATATAGAAACACGCCCGTATAAATCGCCATAAGGCTCATGCCGAGATTGGTCAGATAGGCGCCATCATAATTCGCGACGGACTGCCCAAGCCCAAAATCAATGATCTGAAAGACCAAAACGAGTAAGTTGAGCGCCTGCGCAATTTTGACTTTGCTTTTATTATCTTGGTCGGGCGAAATAATCGCCAGTAACGGACGCGCCAATATCAGCAACAAAATATTGAGAACAAAGAGAAAACTCAGAACACCGCGTGACCCAGAGGTTATCTCATTCATCAAGCCATTCAAAAAATCCAAAACCAACCCTCCCAATATCCACCCCGCATAAGCACTCAATTTCGGTAAATCTAGGGTCGACGAAAGTTATGACTTGATGACACGAAATTCTGGATGTCACGGCGTTCTGGTCTATACCCTTTTTCAAACCTCTAGGGCGACATCTATGAAATGGGATAAAATCAATGTTCCGGGCCTAAATCCCGATGCGCATTATTTCAAATTACCCGCGGGTGAAAATCAACCTCGCCGTCTGTCGTTTTCATCAGAGGCAGGGATCAAGGTCTCGGGGTCGGATCGACTTCGGTTTTGGATGCGTTCGCCGAGTTCTGACGCGATGTACCCTGATATCTTGTCGGGCGATCATGGCTACCCTGCCATTACGCTCACGAATAGTCGTGGTACACATTACAGTTTTTCACGCGGCAATTTAAAAGACTTTTTCGAAATTTCGACGCCTCGCATCTCGCAAGAGATTACCCTGCCGCTAGAGGCGTTTCTCTACAATGTGTTCATGACAACAAATGTTGTCGATGAAGATACATTCTTTGACCATCCCTTGGCCCAGATCAGTTTCGACTTTCTATGCCACCCGACAGAAGACATCGACATTGAAATCACGGGTATGGAAATCATCCCCGTCGCCCGCGGTGGGAGCCTCGCATTTAACAGCGTCGTCAACATCGAAGGCAGTGCCCGCTCCGCGTTGTCTCATATGATGACAGAAAGCGAAGACTTAACGCTAAATTTCTACCTGTCTGAAGCAGGCGAAAATGAATACGGCCTAAAGGGAAAACCCCTATATTGGGTGCTCTATCAGGATGGCGTTGTCATCGACAAAGGCATGCATTTTCTGCAACGGGATGCAGGCACCGTAAACCTCAAACTCCCTCGCCCGGGTCCTTACCAATTAAAAGCCCGCATTGAGTCAAAAGGCGAAATTGTCTCCACCGCCTCGACGTGGGTCTGCCGCGTCTTACCTCTGACAGCCCGCATACGGCCTTCAATTCTCGGGATTTGCGATCAACGGAATCATGACATGGCCCAGCACGCGGGCGGCTCCATGTTAAGGCTTCCCTTTCCCCTTAAGAACATCAATTTCGAAACGGAATTCGATGATGATGTCGCTTTTCACAAAGCTCTAACCGACGGGGTCGTCCGTCATTCATTTATAGGCTTTCCCGAACCTGCCCCGCATACACAACGTCTTTTTGCCTATTTTGGCATGAACCAAAAGATGAGCCGCAAACCTCAGAACGCAGATTACGACCGCTACGCACCAAAAGACTGGAAAGCTTATGGCCGTTTGATGTCATATATGGCCGAAGACGCGATCCGACAGAACGTCAATATTATCGAGACTTGGAATGAGCCCAGCGTGATTGGGAGCTGGAATGATAGTTTTGACAATCTGATGAAACTACATGAGGTCACCTATAAAGCCGTCAAAGATGTTTGCTCCGATATTACCGTTGTCGGGGGCGGCACGCACACATGGGACTTTGATTTCCTGACTAGGTTTTTAGAGCACGGCGGCGGCGATCATTGTGACGGCCTTGGGGTTCATGGATATACCTACTCGCCTCATCTCTATGTTGAGTATTTTGACCGCCTCGAAACTCTTATCGAAACCTATGTTCCGGGACGAAAAGACTTCGGGACATTCATCACTGAGATCGGATTTCGAACCCCCGCATTTTCTGACCGAGATCAAGCGCTTTGGCTCTCCCTGTTCACCCTCGAGGCGGCGGCCCGCTCAAAAGTGAAAAGTTTAATTTGGTTTCGCTTTATGAATGTCAAACCAGAGGATCTATCGCGCTATCATCAAAAGGCATCGAATGGATATGCGTTGCTTGGAAACTCAAACGCCTATTGTCGGCCTGCAATGGCGTCATATCGCCATCTGCATGATCTCCTTCAACGTTACGGCACAGTCCAAGCCCGAGGCTCTGCGGAGGGCCGCATCTATCAATTCACTGAGGGTACAAAAAAGCGTGTTGGACGGTATCAAGGAAATTGGACGGCAGAGGCCATCGCTAGCATTCCTCATGCTGTCGTAACTGATTGCTACGGCGGGGAGATTTCGAAAGAGACCCTGTTAGATACAGCGTCATTGATTTTCTATTAGCGCCGCACTTAAAAACGAAAAAGCCGCGCCCTCTCGCAAGGACGCGGATCCATTTTTTTAGAATTTGAACGTCTATCCAAATTCGTAAAACGCCAATTTATTTCCATCTGGGTCACGCACATAGGCGCCGTAAAAACGACCCTCAATACGTTGTCCAGGTTCGCCGTCGCAGGTCGCACCAAGACTTAGGGCGCGGGCATGAAGCGCGGCGGCTTTCTCTTTTGATCCCGCAGGAAAAGCGACCATGACGCCATTACCCGGTGTAGGAGCGTCTTCATTATAAGGCACACAAAGCGCAACCATTGGCTCTGCCATAGACTTCCCGACAAAAGCGATGCGACCCATATCCATGAGAACCTTCGCATCATACTCCGCGAAGAGTTCAGAATAAAATGTCTTAGCGCGGTCCATATCCGCCACGCCCAATGTTGTATAACCGATCATAAGAAGTCTCTCTGGTGATTGAACAGACAGCCTAGCTCACTCCACGTGTGAAACTAGGTTGATTGTGTTCACATTTACGTTGAACCGCTATTCGTTATTTTAGGTGCGATACCTCCAAGATAACTCTCTATCAGTTTAGCATAACACTTCTCATATCTTCGCGACGATGAACCGTGACTAATATATCGCACCCAATGCTATTGCGCGGAAAGCCGTTGAGACGCGACTTGTTGTGTTCAGTTTTAAGGATAATTGTCGCAAATAACCACTTACAGTGTGCGTTGAAATACCCAAAATATCCGCGATAACAGGATTTGATTTCCCCATTGCAACCCATTCAAGGACATCCTTCTCTCGCTTTGTGAAACTCACACGTTGTTTGTCTTTTTGTTTCAAAAGGTTACAAATATGTAGATGCCCTTGCTGGCACAACATTTGTAGGTTCAAGATATCGAATTTTGAAATCGTCTCAGCTTGACTCCCGAGACGAATAGCAACGCTTCCATTGTGACCTAGCGGCCCAAAAACAGGAATAGAAATACCATCGCCTTTGAAACGGCCTTTAAACTCTTCGATGAAGCAGACGTCTTTTGGCGAAGGAGCAGGCAGTTGTATAATTTCACTCCAAAACAGAGGGCGGGCCAAAAGCAGGGGTTTCATCACAAAAGGATTGCTCCGATACATCATAGATTTTTCGTAGGCTCGAATTTTATCTTGTGAATATTCTTGGCAACTTATTAGAGAGATCGGATCTGAAGCTGCAGCCCCCATGGGCGGGAAGCAATGATACGCAACAATCTTGATGTCTTCAGAGTCCGTTTGACTATGTAAAAGAGAAACAATTTCGTCCAAATTGTTCGTTTTTTCTATACCATTGACGATTTTTTTTACATTGAGACGGTCGATCATTTATTGCCCTTTGCTGCGGAGTTGCCCTTAATCTACGTCTCAGTCAGTTCCATAGTTCTTTAGAACGATAAATACCCAAATTTGAGTATTCAACTTTACCAGAGCTCTATTTGGCTAAAAAATCATAAAGGTTTGATTCACTATTGCTAATCAACTAAGTATCTAAATATAGAAATTTAAGTTAATTTCGCAAAAATGGGGCTCCGGGATACATCGTCTACAGATTTTGAAAAATCATCATTGAGGCTTCTTGAAGCCATTGTGGAAGTCGGGTCACATCCCGAACGTTTTGACGACATGTGTGACGATTGGGCAAAAAATTCTGAAGACGCCAAGAATTTAAAAAGTTTCAACACTCTTCTGAATGTAGTCTATTCACAAAGCCTATCCAAAATCGACGCTTTCAACGCGAACCAGCATTTCACCCATCAAGACATGCAAAACGATACTGACCCGACATCGTTTCTGATAAATTCAAAACTTGAAATCATTTCAATCGGACAAAGGGCCTCTGAAATACTAGATATGTCACTAGGTGATAACGTCAGCGATCATTTAAACGTTGAGTTTAACGCCATCTTGAATGTGGCCAAATCAAACGCCCAGAAAAAGATTTTGGGTGATATTTATGGGAAAGACGGATCGAGACATATCACATCAATCGCGCGCGTTTCGTTGCGAGGTCACATTGATGACATCTATCGTTTTACGTTATGGAAAATTGAACTTCCAACGGCATCCGCGGCCTACATTCGCGATACCCTTGGTTTAACGAATGCAGAAATTGAAATTTTGGAGCTCGCGTTAGAGCGCCTATCTGTCCAATCTATTTCTGACATTCGAAAGTGCACGCTGAATACAACCCGGAAACACATCAACAACATCAAGAAAAAATTCAAAAGCAGTAGTCTTACGGATGTGGTTTCCAGTGCGCATGAAATTATCGCTTTGCACTATGAGAAACGCCCGCCCGTCTCTCAAGCTCGCGAACAGCACCTACCGATACAAAGAAACTCCAACATCTCAAATTTGCCAATCGATTCTAAACGCGTTGAATTTTCGAGATATGGCGCACTTAATGCTAAACCCTTAATGGTTCTTCATAGCCTAGAATATGGTGTCGCCCCACCCAGAGCTTTCATTGAGGAAGCCAATCGGGCCGGATATTGCGTCTATCTGCCAATGCGTGCAGGATTTGGAAGGACCTCAAATGCTGAATCGACAAGGCTTTCTGCGTCGCTCCTATATGAGTTCATTCTAATTTTGGGGCTGAAGGATATTAAACTCGTTGCGCTTTCAACGGCCGCCCCGACCGCGATACACCTCATTGAGCGATGTGATCGAATTGAAAGCGCAATATTCGTGAATTATGGTTTTGATACCAAAGACAAAATTGACAATATCAAACCGGATTGGTTGAGAGGATTACTAAAGTTTGGTGTCGGTTCAGACGCTGGTTATAGATTTGCATTCCATATGACCAAGCGGATGTTGCGCATGATTGGCTATAAGGCCTTTTACCGTCGCATTTATCAAGGCTGTAAAGAAGACTTGGGCTTCCTCGAAGACAACCCAGATACTTTCAAGGCTTCTGCCAATCTTATTCTCAGCGCAAAGCCCGAAGTTGTTAGAGAAGATTTGACGACTTCGTTTATAGATAACCCAATCCTTGATCCTGCGTTGTTTGAAAACTTCGATGTCATTTCTATCTTCGGAGAACACACCCATGGCGTTGCTTTGGGCCCAGTGAAGCTTGCTACCGAAAAATTGGGCATTCCGTTTTATGTGATCTCTAATACGGGTCGAAATTGTATATATCAAAACCCAATGAACTTCTTTCAAATCATTGGCACGGAGGACGCTGCTACGGAAAAAGATTGCGCTTAGACCCATCAAAACCTTTCCGTTTCGCATGCATTTGGACGCCAACTCACCCTATCGCTTGACGTTGTCCCTCATGGAGCCTAGGCGGCGCGCATATATTGATGACCGTAACAGGTCTGACATGCTGCCCGGCCCGATGCTGCGCAGCCTTCACGCTGTCGCACATTACAGGCAGCCATACCTTACGGACCTACCCATGAAGTCTTTCTCTGAACTCGAGCTCGCCGAGCCTTTGGCGCGCGCCCTTGCCGATCTTGGCCACACTACGCCGACACCCATCCAAGCCCAAGCGATCCCACCCGCAATGGACGGCAAAGACGTCATGGGCATCGCCCAAACGGGTACAGGTAAAACGGCGGGCTTTGCACTCCCGACGCTCCACCATATTTTCACAGATGATCGTGAGCCACCAAAGCGCGGCGCACGTGTTCTTATTCTTGCGCCTACCCGCGAACTCGCCAGTCAGATTGGTGAGTCTGTGCGCGATTATGGTCGCCACATGCCGAACCTCTCCGTCTCTATCGTTTACGGCGGCGTACCGATTGCCCGGCAGATGAAACGCCTATCAGGTGGCAATGATGTCCTCGTCGCGACGCCAGGTCGTCTGATTGACCTGTTGGACCGTAAAGCTATTCGGTTGGACGAAGTCGAAGTTCTGATCCTCGACGAAGCTGACCAAATGTTAGATATGGGTTTCATTCACGCCTTGAAGAAAATCGTGAACGTCATTCCGAAGGATCGCCAAACCCTTTTCTTCTCTGCGACACTCGCCCCGAAGATCAAACAACTGTCCAAGCAATTTTTGGATGATCCTGTCCATGTATCCGTCACGCCCGCTAACCGCACGGCGGACAAAGTCACGCAGATCATGTACAAGCTCTCACGCGGGTCAAAGCAAGAACGCCTTGCTGTTGAATTGCTACAGCCTGGTGTTGGACGTTCGCTTGTTTTCTGCCGCACAAAACATGGTGCGGACCGCGTCGTGAAAAAGCTGGCTCAAGTCGGTATTCCTGCGGTTGCGATCCACGGTAACAAAAACCAGAACCAGCGCACGCGGGCCTTAGAGGCCTTCAAATCTGGGTCTGTGAACACGCTTGTCGCGACTGATGTAGCCGCGCGTGGGATCGACATCCCTGACATCACCCATGTCTTTAACTTTGAATTGCCCAATGTGGCCGAGCAATATGTGCATCGTATCGGACGGACTGCCCGCGCTAATGCAGAAGGCATAGCCATTAGTTTTGTCGCGACAGAAAAAGACACGGATGAGCTGAACTATCTCCGTGATATTGAAAAGCTGTTGAAAGAGAAAATCCCTGAGGGAAAAAACCCGACCAATATGGCGGAAGAAGTCACGAAATTGCGCGCGCGCAAAGCTCTACCTGCGCCAGAAAAACCAAAACCTGATCCACGTAAAGGTCGCGGGAAGTCCAAGAAAAAAGGTCGTAATAGCCGCGATGCCAAGCCAACGGACGGACGCGGCAACCGCGCCCAAACCGAAGGCCGCAGCAATCCATCGCGCGCTATGCCTTCTGATCGGGGGCCATCTGGCGATAAACCCGCCAAAGACATGCCATCCCGCGAAGGTCGCTCTCGCAAGGCGCCATCGCGTGACGGCGGCAAACCGAAAATGTCGGGCACCGCATCCAGTCAAGAGCGCGGACGTAAAACTGAAGGTAGAAGCGCTGACGGCAAACGCCCAGCCCCGAAACATGTAGGCTCTGGCGAAAGCCGCAAACCCGCCCCGAATAAATTCGGCGGACGCGGCGGAGCAAAAGGCAAAGGCGGCCCAAGAGGCGGAAGCGGCGGCCGCGGCAAACCAAGCGGCAATCGAGGTTAAAAATTTGAGGGTTGAGGTCGGGCGCTAGAACGCGTTTGACCTACAGTCGTCCATGTCGACTAACCGATATCTTTTAGACCATCTTGCAGTTTCCGCATCGCGCTCATCGCCGATTGGGATTGCGCTTGGTTTAAATGCAAGACAGTGCGACAGATCGGGTTTTTACATTTCAATTTCCCATCGACCAACAAAGCCTGAAATGTAACGGCGATTGCAGACTCACAATTTGGACAAGACATTTCACCATTTGCTTTGCCTTGGTCACGTGTTTTTAGGGTCGTATGTTTCATGGTAGATCCTTGATGATGATCGGTCGTTTTAAACGGCGAGACAGTGAAATTG
>CALHXF010000027.1 GCA_938040095.1 uncultured Caulobacterales bacterium | reverse complement strand
GATTTATTCGTCATGCCTGTTCCCGCGAATTAACTCCTAGGCAGACGGCTCAGGTTCAACGGGTCAAAAGACTTTGATGTCGAGGGCTTTCAGCCCTCGTGTTGAGAGTCCGCGCTTGAACTCTGCATCTCCTGCCAACTCGATTTTCTCGAACTGTTTAAACAGCGCCCTAAATAAGACGCGCATGTTTAACTTCGCGAGCTGATTCCCCAAGCACAGATGCGCGCCGCGCCCAAATGCGACATGTCGGTTGGGTGTTCGTCTGATGTCAAAGCGATCAGGTTCAGGAAAAACTGTGCCATCCCGATTTGCCGCCCCATAAAGCAGCCCAAATGTCGTACCCGCAGGAAAGACGTGACCACGTAATGTCACGGCGTCTGTCGCGTGACGATGGAAGAAGGGGAGGGGCGGTTCATATCGGAACATTTCTTCAATCGCGGTCGGCCAAAGTGAAGGGTCATCGCGCAATTCTCGCATCGCGACGGGATGTTTCAGCAAACTATGTAATCCCGTTCCAATCACATCAATGGTCGATCCATGCCCTGCCATCAGGATGAGCATACAGGTCGCGATCAGCTCGTCTTTATGGAACAAACCTTCGGTTTCTTGCGAAATCATACGAGAGATCATGTCGTCCTGCGGCGCGCGGTGACGTTCATTTTTCAGAAGAATTAGATAGTCGTGAAAGTCTTTTACCGCCGTTTCAGCGATCGCTTTCTTCGTGGGTGTTTTGTCGATGTCGTAATAGCTCACGATCTGTTCTGACCATAGGCGGAGTTGCGGTGCATCCTCTTCGGGAACACCAAGGAACCGTCCAATAATGACGCCAGGCAGAGGCGCTGCAATTTCTTCGATGCAATCAAAACTCTCGCCCTTTGGGATGCCATCCAATAGACGTTCAACATAATCGTGAATGTCGCCTTCCAGGCCTTTCAAGCCACGCGCTGTAAAGGCGCCAAAGATCAAACGCCGCAAACGCCCATGTTCAGGGCCATCTGTATCAAGGAGGTTACTTTGAACAAATCGCGCGTGATACGGCATGTCTGCGAAACCTGATTTGCGCGTTTCCTCCTCGAGGTCGACGTCGCTGCAATGGTCCTTTAATGACCTTACCATCGCTGGATTGACCGCAATTTGTGATACATCTGCGTAACGCGACACCATCACCATATCGAGGTCAGGCCAATAAAGTGGCGCGTCTTGATCCTGCAGGCGTTCATAGACCGCGTAAGGGTTGGCGGCGAATGCGGCTGAGGTCGGATCGAAATGTAAGGGTGTAGGCATAGGGGTTTATGGGGTGATTGGTGGCCTCAAGCCAAGTGTAGAATGTGTCGTGAGCAGAGGAATCCCGAGCCGCTTTCTATATCGCTCCCCATTTATAGAAGTTCCATTCTATTGGTTTTCAGTGACCTAAACGGACTTTCAACATGATCCCCGCTCTCGAAACCTATGTTATGTTTTTCTAGTTCTTTCGGACAGGGGACAGAGGACAGGGTAGCGCTCTCTATCTCGTTCGGAGGACGGTGGGTCTGAGCGTTTTCCCTTGCGCGAAAATGCGCCTGACTTTCTGCATCAATTCCCTTTGTTCTTATCGACGGCGCGCAGTAAGAACTGCCTATGACAGATCAATTAAACCGCCCAACCGTAACGCAAGTCGGCGTTATCACAGCCCTCTTGGCTTTCGCCTTGCCGTTCTTGGCGGACCGCTGGATTGTCGCCGCCATGAGCGATGTTAAGGAAAGCGGCATCGGCACGGTCATCGGCATGGCGGTTTATACGGCTGCACCCTTCCTCTTACTGGACAGTGCCATGCGACCGCGGCGTCGCGTGCGATTGGCACTCTGGGCGGGCTTCGCTTTGACGGCAATTATCTGGCTCGGTTTTGCGCAAACGGGTCGCGCCGCACAAACGGACCCTGCTGCGGGTAATGCACATGTTGGATTATTCATGCTGACGATGATTTGGCCAGCAGTTGCCGTTGTTCTGATGGGTGTCGCTGCAAAAGTTGGAGAGCCATCGCATGACGCTTGAAGTCGCTTTATTTTCCTGTCTCTCTGATAATTACGGCTTCCTGCTGCATGACCCTATTACGGGCGCGACAGCCGCAATTGATACACCCGACCCCAAAGAGATCGCAAAACAATGCGAAACGCGCGGTTGGACCCTGACCGAGATTTGGAACACACATTGGCATCCTGATCATGCAGGCGGAAATGTAGCATTGAAGCGTCGATATAACGCTCTTGTGCGAGGGCCTGAACAAGCGTCCATTCCTGCGCGTGATGAAACGCTGCGTGACGGCGATCAATTTGAATTTGCGGGACACCGCGTAGACGTTATCCATACCCCAGGTCATACAGACGAGCATATTATCTATCATGTGCCATCGGCGGAGCTTGCTTTTGTCGGTGATACAATCTTCGCACTTGGTTGTGGTAGGTTGTTCGAGGGCACGCCAGATGAGATGTGGAGTAGTCTCTCAAAACTCATGGCTTTGCCAGAGCAAACACGCCTTTATTGTGCGCATGAATATACGCTTTCCAACGCGAAATTCGCGATGTCCGTTGATGGCGAAAACCCTGACTTGATTGCCGCCGTCGCAGATGCAGAGGCGAAACGCGCCGCAGGTCAGCCGACTGTGCCGACGACTGTGGGCGTTGAGAAACGCGCGAATCCATTCGTCACAGCAGGAAATGCGCAAGAGTTAGGGCGACGCCGCGCCCTCAAGGACGCCTTCTAAATCACCGCTTCTGGGCGCGCGATTAAGCATGAACGGAATGTTAATGTGACTCTCAGGCTCCAGTCAGCTTTAGTGTGGTAGGAGATCCTATGATAAAACGACCTACACCCCGTATTTGGCTGATGACAACGGCAGCTTTGGTTCTCACAATGGGATCGAATGCCGCGCAAGCGCAGTCGATTTATCAAGCTGGTGCGCCGACAATGGTCGCCGCTGCGCCAAGCTTCCCAACAATCCCAGCGGAACAAATCGCGCGGGATGTGACATCAACCTATAACCCACGCACGGGTGAGAGAGAGCTGACCGCAGCCCCCTTTGACGCGTTTGAAGAAGACCCGACATTGGCGGGTTCTGTGAAATTACGCTCCGCTGAATCAGCTGTCGCAATTGATGGGCAGCGCCTGTCTGATGGTGCGCTATTGGAAGTCGATTTCTACTATAACTCACCGTCCGATGATCCTTTTGGAGGTCGCGGATATGGTGATGTCAGTTTTGTAAATGGTGAGTTTGCCCCTGTCGTTCTCCGCGATAGTCGTGTTCTGGAATGTTCGACACGTGTCGAAAACGTTGTTTATGATCACGTGAATTACTACCAGACACGCCCCGTTGTTGGGCTTTACCGCCCCTATCGTCACTATTCTGGACATAGCAGTTTCGGGTTTGGATTCGGTAACAGCTATTATGGTCCAGGTTATGGTCATTATGGTCGGAACTATAGCCGCCGCAATGGATTTGGAGGATCGCGGTCTTCCCAGTCTTCGCGTCGTGGAACGCATAGTCGTGTAATAGACGCCGTTCGCGGAGGTCAGCGCAGCGACGATCGTCGTGGCACAAACCGTCGCAATGGAAATACGGCGGATCGTCGCAATGGCCGAGGTGAAGCGGTGCGCACTGTTCGTCCGCGTCAATCAGAACGTCAAATTGATGATCGTTTGAGCCGTATTGAATCATATGGCGGCGAGAGAGCTTCTAGGTCTGGAGCCAGTGGCAACCGTCGTGGCAATGGCCCTGTGCGAGGTGTAAACCGTCGTCAACGTTTGGAAATGGGAACGCCGCCTGCGCAATCTAATGCGCCGACACCGTCGCGCGGTGAAACGCGACGCGCAAATCCCCGTTCGCAAACGCCTCGCGCCCAAACACCGAGGGCGCAAACACCTAGAACTCAGACTCCGAGAGCTGCTACCCCAAGGACGGAAACGCCTAGAGCCGCCACGCCGCGTCGGGAAACCCGCTCAACACCGAAGCGCCCTGAGCGGACGGCTCCACCTAAGCGTCCTAGTCGTTCGTCTTCCAGGCCGCGTCGGGGTCAAAGTGCGCCCTCACGCCGTCAGCTCGATTTCTTCCCGAATGACGGATATGGGGGTCGCGATGTTCTCTCCACGCGCAGTGTCGATTGCGCACGTGAGGATAAGCTACGCGTCTTCATTCCGAACGAGCGTTTAAACGCAGCTCGGTTTGATGGGTTGACGGTTATCGCGCTGGATTCGCGCGGTGAAGAAACGCCGATTTACCTGCCGCCGAATTATATCGAGGGCTTCCGTCTCGCATCATCGGGTCAAGTCCGTCCGCAAGGTGTCTCTACGCAGCCGCGCCCAACGGGTACGGTACAACCTGCGCCGCTTTATCGCCCTGCGCCAAATCGGGTAGTTGAATCAGCCCCTTGTCCGACGGGTACGTCGAAACAAGTAGACGGCACATGTCTGCAGACGGGGTCAGGGAGCTATCCAACGCGCTAGATGTTTCGATTTGGGACAAAGTTGTTCCAAATCGGCCTAACTGTTTCATTTTTCGCGTCAAAAGCGAGGAAAATAGGCTAAAAATCTTGGTACGCGTGTTGCAAGGTATAACTCGAACCTCGGGAGGCATCCCAAGTTCCCACGTCTGGGTCGGAATTTACTCCCTTCGCACCAGATAAAAAGTTAGTTACTTTCAAAACCCTGTTCGCCTCATCCTGGCGAGCGGGGTTTTCTTTTGGGAAATTCGCCAGTGTGTGTGCAATACATCTTCAAGATGTTCCAATTTGAAACGGCTCTGTGTCAAATCGGTCGCGATGTTTTATTTTTCGCGTCAAAAGCGAAGAACAAGGACTAAAAATCCTGGCACGCGTGTTGCAAGGTATAGTTCGAACCCAGGGAGGCATCCCAAGTTCCCACGTCTGGCTCGAAATTTACTCCTTTCGAATCAGATAAAAAGTTAGTTACTTTCAAAACCCTGTTCGCCTCATCCTGGCGAGCGGGGTTTTCTTTTGCCAAATCCGTCAGAGTGTGGATAAGACACCTTCAAAATTATTTTCCAATCGGAGGTCCTAATGGGCTTTTCTCTCTCGCGTGAGATCAAATTCCTCGGTGGCATGTTTCGTATGTTGCGGGCGGTCAAAGACGTCGACGCCTCTTCTAATAATTTGATTGCAGATGAGTTGGAAATGCGGGTCGACGCATTTGGCTCTAATCTCGCCTTCATCGAAGGTGATCGTCAATGGACCTATGACGATATGGAAACATATGCCAACCGCGTCGCAGCTTGGGCGAAAGGACTTGAGCTCGTTCAAGGAGATACGGTTGCAGTGTTTGCGCGGAACCGATTGGAATATATTCCGCTCTGGTTTGGCTTAACCAAATTGGGCGTCGTTCCCGCACTTTTGAATTATCAACTAACAGGTAAAGCCCTCGCGCATTGCGTCAATATTTCAGACTCCAAACATGTGATTATGGATGTTGAAATGGCCGAGCAATGGGACGCGGCTAAAGATCAGGTTGAGGGCGAACCTAAAGTCTGGGCTGCATTTGGAGATGTTGAAGGTTTTGATAATTTCGACTCTGCACTCACAGAATTACGCCCGGATCGTCCTGCTAGGTCCGAACGCGATGGCCTGACGGCCGCTGGCGTTGCAATGAAAATGTTTACGTCTGGGACGACAGGACTACCAAAAGCCGCAAAAGTTACCCATGTCCGTGCACAGAATTATATGCGCGGATTGGGAAGTGGGGCCAAAGCGTCCGCGTCAGATCGCATGATGATGGTGCTCCCGATGTACCACGCGACAGGCGGCCTTGTCGGATGTGGCGCGATGTTGACGAATGGCGGGGCTGTGATTGTTGTTCCGAAGTTTTCTGCGTCTCGTTTCTGGGATGATGCTGTCAAATATGGCGCAACGATGTTTACCTATGTCGGTGAACTTTGCCGTTTCTTGCTCTCGCAACCGCCAACGGAAAATGAGCGTGCGCATAATATTAAATGGATCATGGGTAACGGCCTGCGTCCCGAAGTTTGGGAGAGTTTCGTCAACCGTTTTGATGTCCCACACGTTATCGAATTTTACGGCGCGACAGAAGGTAATGTGAGCTTGATTAACGTGGATGGTCCCGTCGGAGCCGTCGGACGTGTGCCGTCCTATTTGTCATGGAAGTTTAATATCGACATCATTCGCTATGATGTTGAAACGGGAGAGAACCCAAGAGGGGCCGATGGTTTCTGTATCCGTGAAGACCTAGACACTCCCGGCGAAATGATTGGCGAAATCAGAAATGATGACCCGCGATTCCGCTTCGAAGGCTACGGTACCAAAGAAGACACGCAGAAGAAAATTCTACGCGATGTCTTCAAAAAAGGTGACGCATGGTTCCGAACGGGCGATTTGATGAAGCGCGATGCGGAAGGGTATTATTTCTTCATGGACCGCGTTGGCGATACATTTCGTTGGAAAGCGGAAAATGTTGCGACAAATGAAGTCGCGGCTGTGTTGTCAGTTTTCCCAGGTGTCACCCAAGCTAATGTTTACGGCGTTGCGGTCCCTGGATATGACGGACGTGCGGGCATGGCGTCCCTTGTGATTGAAGGGGAACCTGATCTGGAGACACTTAAAGCCCATGTGGATCGTGAACTCCCTCATTATGCGCGCCCTGTTTTTATTCGCCTGTCCAAAGATTCCGACACGACAAGCACCTTTAAATTCAAGAAAACAAATTTGGTGAAGGCGGGCTTTGATCCTGCCAATATTTCAGAACCAATTTTCTACGCCGACCCGAAGACGGGCAGCTACTCTCCAATTAATCCTGATGTCTTCGCGGGCATTCTTGGCGGATCGGTGCGTCTCTAACGTGAAGACGGCGGTTGAAATTCTTGCCTTTTGGTTTGCGCCAGATGTTAAAAAACACTGGTTCAAATCAACGGACGCCTTTGATGCCCGTATGCGCAAGTCGTTCGAAATGGCGGCGATGTCGCTGGCTGCGGATCAGACCAAAGCCGACGTTGCCCATGCGTGGGAAAGCCAAGGCCCCGAAGCTCACCTCGCTCTGATTATCGCCTTAGACCAGTTCCCACGGAATATGTATCGCGCGACGCCTGCTGCTTTTGCCTGGGATGGAAAAGCGGTGGCTGCGGCCAAACGAATGGTTGCGCGAAAGACAGATCTATTGCTGACCCAAGAACAACGTCCCTTCGTTTACATGCCCTACATGCACAGTGAGAACTTAGCGGATCAGGAGGCCTGCGTGACGCTCTGTGATGCGCGGTTGGTCGAGGACGGGACGCTTCGATTTGCGAAAATTCACCGTGACGTAATCGCACAATTTGGTCGGTTCCCGCACCGAAATAAATTTCTGGGACGCGAAACAACACCCGAAGAGCAAGTGTTTTTGGATGATGGCGGATTTTCTGCGTGATTCGCATTTTTACGTATTTTGAAGGCGTTGCACAGAAATGATAGATATTGGAATTTTGATTTTTGACGATGTTGAAGAACTCGACTTTGTGGGCCCGTGGGAAGTCTGGAACATGGTCAATACGGTGCTGCGGACACGCAACGAAAATGCTGCAGTTCGGGCCCGGTTGATAAGTGAAAATGGGGAACAAATTCGTGCAATCAAAGGCATGCGTGTCTTGGCTGATACTGCGATTTCCGATGTCAAAGCGCTTGATGTCCTTTGCATTCCTGGCGGACAGGGCGTGCGACCTCTTATTCAAAAGCCCCAGATCATCACGTGGGTCAAAGATATCGCGCCCACGTGCAAATGGGTGACAAGTGTCTGTACTGGCGCTTTTGTTTTGTCCAAAGCTGGGCTGACAAAGGATAAGCGTCTTGCAACGCATTGGGCAGCTTTTGACGAATTTAGAAATCTGGGGTTGGACGGAATTTTGGTGCCTCATATCCGATATGTCCGCGACGGAAACATACTCACCTCTGCGGGCGTTTCGGCAGGAATTGATATGGCGTTGTGGTTGGTCGGTGAGTTGTTTTCACCGCAATTTGCGCGCGACGTTCAACGTGCCATGCAGTATGATCCATCACCGCCGTATGCTGGAGACGTTTAATGAGTGACAATTTTCTGCAACGTTTGAAGAAACGCAAAGATGAAGCCAACGCAGATGACAAACCGTCTATCTTCCAGCAACAACTTGCCAAGTTTAAATTTGAACCCGATCAGATCGATGTGTTCCAAGAGAGTTTTCGCCGCGTCACGAACCAATTTGACAAGCCTGGCCCGCGTATGGCCAGCACTGAAAATTTCAATGTGGGTGAAGGCGAAAATGCCATCCCTTGCCGCCTATTCGTACCTTTCGGGGCGGATGAACCAGACGGACCTTGCCTGATTTATTTTCACGGCGGCGGTTTTGTGACCTGTGATATTGAAACACATGAAGGCATTACGAGACGCCTTGCCAACGGGGCTGTGTGTCGTGTGTTGAGCGTTGACTACCGTCTCGCGCCACAACACGCCTATCCCGCAGGGCCAGAGGATTGCGAAACAGTTTTGAAATGGGCTTTGGACGGCCACGGCCGATCCAAATATGGAATTAATCCCGAAAATATCGCTGTTGGCGGCGATAGTGCGGGCGGTAATATGGCGGCCTATTTAGCGCAGAAATATCGCGAAGATCTTCATAGCCAAATTCTATTCTACCCGCTGATGCAACTCATGGAGTTCAAGCCGCCGAAACCTGGTCCGCAAGACTGGCTGCAACTCGGGTTTATGGCGCTTAAATTTATTGATGAACATTATGTTGCTGGGGCAGATGCAACCGACACACGTCTCTCGCCGCTGTTGGAAAAAAACTTGAAAGGGATGCCACCTGCCTATGTCTTGACGGCAGGTTTGGACCCCTTGCGCGATGAAGGAAAACTCTACGCGGATCAATTGATCAATCAGGGGTGTGATGTGACCTATCATCATGAGAAAGCCATGCCACATGGGTTTTTGAACTTCGCGCGTGCCTTCCCAAAGGCGAAATCCATCCCCTTAGATGCCGCAGATGTTTTGCGTGTTCATTTTCCGCGACCACAACAAATGCGCGACGACTGAAGCTTATTTACACGACTGAACAAGCAAATGTGAAGGCGCGCCTTACAATTGATCAAGACTTTTCGACGGTTCGCTCGTAGTTAAGTTACAAAAACCATGGAGACTAATATGCACCTCGGCAAAATGACCCTTATTTCAATGGCGGCGCTTTTGGCGGCATGTTCAAATGGGACGGACGCGAGCACGACGAAATTGGACTCGACTGTGGTAGAAGCTATCACGGATGTGGCGAGTAAAGTTGAGGTGCGCGGTGCGGATTTATCGGGACTTCCAAGTGGAACCTATAAGTCAGAACAAGGTCACGCCTATGTCGCGTTTCAATATTGGCATCAGCAATATTCTCGTCCCATCATCCGTTGGGGAACAACTGATGCGACTGTCGTTTTCGACACTGAGAACCCAGAAAATTCAACACTAACGGTCACACTTCCGACCAAAGATATCGATACGGGAGTTGCCGCTTGGGACAAACACATTAAAGCCGCTGATTTCTTTGATGTGGAAAACTATCCTGAAGTGACATTCGTCTCGACAGACATCGTCCAAATCAAAGACGGTTACGGCACGTTGACGGGGAACCTGACAATCAAAGATGTCACCAAGCCGTTCACCCTCACAGGGACAGTCAATAAAGTCGGCAAACATTTCCGTTCTGGTGTCGACATGTTTGGCATATCCGCCACAGGCACATTGAGCCGCTCTGAATTTGGTGTTGATACTTATGCGCCATCGGCGGACGAGATTGAAATCACCGTCGAAGTTGAGTTTCAAAAGGCTGAATAATCATGGCGACACCTCTGCCGACAGGCCGATATTCACGTGTTGCGATTGCCCTTCATTGGGCGATTGCTCTTATGATCATGAGCCTCATCGGCTTCGGTTTTTTGATGACACAGGAGTGGATGCCGCAGAGGTTCACGATTTACCAATGGCATAAGAGTTTCGGGATTACGGTTCTGATCCTCTCTCTGTTTCGATTGATTTGGCGTTTGGGGCATAAGCCACCACCGCTGCCGACAGATATGAAGATATGGGAAGTGACTGCGGCCAAGGTCACTCATATCGGGTTTTATGTGCTGATGATTGGGGTGCCGCTGCTGGGGTGGGCGATGACGTCCGCGTCGCGATTGCCGATTGAAAATAAGTTGTTCTTCCTCATTCCGCTGCCTGACATGCCGGGTGTACCGTCTTCTGACGCCATGACAGATCGTTTGAAACTGTTGCATGAGATTGGAGCGAAGTTGATTTTGTTCTTGTTCGTCTTACACGTCGGCGGTGCGCTCAAACATCATTTCGTCGCCAAAGACGGAACCTTAGCGCGCATGATACCAGCCTTGCGTCGCAAATAGAAAATGGCGGCCCCGGGTGGATTCGAACCACCGGCCTCCAGATTAGGAATCTGATGCTCTATCCGACTGAGCTACGGGACCACGATAGCCCCTTTATGAAACCCGTCTTCATTGCGCAAGTGTCGCGGCGCTTGGATGCGTAAATTGTAGGGGGACGAAAGATTCGACCTATGGTTTGTTTTGTGGGATTGCGTGGGTGTGTCGCGTGAACCTAACAGCAGCTTTAGATTGAACCGCCGAACGGCGTTGATCTCTGTCCTTGCTTCTTTTTCGCTCATGGGAAATGCGAAATCTCCCTCCGTCCCGACACTTTCCAAAGGAGAGGTGGGGCAAGTTGCCCGCGTCATAGATGGTGATAGTTTCGTCATGCGATTAGAGGATGGATCAGAGCTTTCGGTACGCCTCTCGGCTGTCCAAGCGCCCCGCACAGCCCAGCGCGCGCAGAAGGCTTGGCCTTATGCAAAAGAGGCCAAAGCAGGTCTCGCTGCACTCATACAAGGCCGTCGCGTTCAGCTTTTTTATGGGGGTGAAACGCGGGATCGTTTTGGTCGCGCCGTGGCGCAAGTCCATACGGTCGATGCTGTCGGTGCAACGGACCTATGGGTACAGGGGGAACTGATCAGATTAGGGTTAGTGCGGGTCTATAGCTGGAAAGGTGAACTGGCCGACATGGACGCACTCTATGGGCTAGAGATGCAAGCCCGTGATCGGTCTCGTGGACTTTGGGCGGACCCGACATATGCCGTGCGAAAACCTGACCCTGATCCCTTGGCGCAAGATGTCGATAGTTGGCAAATTATCGAAGGTGTCATAACATCAACCGCCGATGTACGCGGTCGACTTTACCTAAATTTTGGGGCGGATTACCGAACGGATTTCACAGTTGCGATTGCAAAGAAGAACGTGAAACGGTTCGAGGCGGTACAACCTGTTGGACTGTCAGGCGCACGTGTTCGGGTACGAGGCTGGGTTGAAATGATCAACGGCCCAATGATCTGGATCGATCATCCGGGCCGTTTAGAAGTTTTAAGCTAAGCTGGGAGCTTGACTAGTGCGGTTTTACCGACACTGCATATCAGGCAGTTCGATGCGCATACCACCACCCGCTTCTAGCAAAAAGCAAGTTCCACCCACGCTCATGAGTGTGAAATTTGTCGGCGTGCCTGGAACGCGATCCGTTAGCCCTTGAACGGCTACGGGGCGAACCCTGAGGATGGATGTGTCAACTAACCGACCCGGATCCATAGCCAAATCAGAGCGCCCCATTGCCTTATGCACGGCCAGTTTAATGGCTTGGGTTTGCGCAGCATCAGGTTCTGAAGACAGTTTTGACGCCTGTGCTTTGGGAACGCTTTGACAGGCGGTCAAGGCAAGGACCGATGCGATAGAGATAAGACGTGTGAGGCTCATTGTTTGCCTGCCGTCGTGCCATCTGTAACGCCGCCAATACGGCTCGTACGGAGGAATTCATCTGCTGCAAGGCGAGGATCGCTCAACATGTCGAGTCCCGTGCTGAAGGTGGATGCCAAAGTTTTGGACGGGTCTGTTTTCGCAACTGTTGCTGCCGGACACGTTCCAGTTTCCGCATATCCTAAAGCTGCCGCTAGGAAAGGTTCATCCGCATCACCCAACGCACCTTTGAATTCATCAGGAATAGTACAGCCGGGCACTTCTTCGCCAAATCCTGCGTTGCGATCATTTGGCAAGAATCCGTCTGCATAATCGCCAAAGCCTTTGTCATTGGCCCCGCGGAATTGAACCGTGAAATATGTTTCACCGCAATTATCCGTTGGATAGAAACCATAGGGCTTACCACAGGTTTGGGAACCGATTAGGATGACTTCGATGTCGATCCCGCGCAGTCCATTAATTACGGCTTCTGACGCTGAACATGTTCCGCTTGTGGAGAGAATGAACACGCGGTCCAAGTCTAACTCCGGAAGGGGGACGCCTTCATTGACGGAGAAACCAAGGCCCGTGCTGTGAAATGGTGTGGGTCGTAGTGTCTGACCCGTTACGGGGTTTACGGTCGGATTTTTGTCGCTAAAGGTGAGGCGATCAAACGTTTTATTCTCTGTTTCATCTTCACCCGCAATCATGAAGCCAACCTGGCCCGCAACATCAAGAAGGCCACCACCATTGTAGCGCAAATCGAGAACAAGGTCGTCGACGTCTGCGGCTGCCATTTCTTGCATCGCGGTTACGATCGCTTCTTCGGAGGTGAAGGGGGAGAAAGTGGTGAAGTGGATATATCCAACTTTTTTGTCACCATCTGTGTCTATGATTGACGTTTCGGTAACAGGTTGTTCGACTACGTCGGCGGATGAAATCGTAACATCCCGTTCTACACCGTCCGTACCTAGGACTGTGAAATTATGTTCAACACCGGCAGCCGTTGGGAATGTGGCTTCGTTGAGGATATCCAAGTCAGCTTGAGTTGAGCCACCATTGACGGCATCGACACCGTCGACGACCAAGAGTTTGTCACCGCGTTTAAAGCCGCCTGCTGCGCCTCCGGGACTGTTGGATTGTGTGTAAACCACTCGAATATCGCGCGGAGGAGCACTTCGAACGAGCCGAAAACGTGCGCCATATCCCGCACTTGCTTGACCCGATTGGCGGGCTTCATATTCTTCGGTATTGATATTAAAATGGAACTGATCGACGTCAGCGCCTGATGCTGTCGTGCGGACTGTTTTTAATTCGTCAAAATAAGCGACACGGTCGTCGATTGAATTTGGATCGCGATCTGTGACTTCATTGTACCAAAGATAGGTTTCATCTGTCCAAGAGCGTAGCCAGAATTTTTCTTCGAGATTCGATCCGGCAACGTCATTGCGTCCTGCACGCGGGGCTTCGCACCTGTCTTTGAATGATGTGGCGGCCGCAAATGTACCAACCCTGTATACAGGTGCAGTGCTTGTTGGGGCCGGTGGGGTTACGGACGGGCTAGAGCTTCCGCCACCTCCGCAAGCTGTGAGCAATGCGCAAGATACGCTCGAGATCAAAAGTAGTTTCAAATGTTTTTTCATATCTATACCCTTACACACGCGCACCCCAATACAGCGTGAACGATGTGTAATGGGGCCAGATACGTCAAGCGCGCGACGTCAAAAATTTTAGGAAAATCGTCGTCTACCCGTCTATAATTGGGTCCTCGCGGCCTTAGGCCGCAGGGGGTTCCCCTTCGCCTTCGTTCTCGGCATTTGCTGCCGCGTCTTTTTCGGCTTTTGCAGCTTGGCGAGTACGAGCTTTGGCTAACGTTTCTAAAACATCTTCCAAAGCGGCGTCACGAGATTGCTTTTTGATGGCCGCAACTTCGCGGACCATGCGATCGATCGCGCTTTCATAGAGTTGGCGCTCTGAATAAGACTGCTCTGGTTGTGCGTCTGTACGGTGAAGATCGCGCACGACTTCGGCGACAAGAATCAAGTCACCAGAGTTGATTTTAGCTTCATATTCCTGTGCGCGACGTGACCACATTGTACGTTTGATACGCGCACGACCTTTGAGTGTCGTGAAAGCATCTTTGAGGGTGAGGTCATCCGAAAGCGCCCGCATGCCTGATGTGCCAGCTTTATCCGTCGGGACTCGCAGGGTCATTTTATCTTGTTCGAATTTTACGACATAGACTTCAATGTCGAAGCCCGCGATGACTTGCTGCTCTATTCCGATCACGTCACCCACGCCATGCGCAGGATAGACAATGTGCTGTCCGACTTTGAAAAGACGCTTATTTACTTTTTTCTTCGCAGCAGTTTTTTTAGCAGCCATGATAATGTCCCTATAACTCTCAAATCAAAAGCGCGGCTGCCTTTTTTAACGGGCGTCCGCGCTTTGCAATATTTAAGGCACCATATCACAATTTTAGACTAAAAGCGAATCCCTGATTTGCATCATTTCAGTTGGGTTATTTGACCCAATTATGCGTCGCCTGTGCCCGCTTTTTCACTGAAATATTTCTCGAACTTCCCTGTTTCGGATTCGAATTCTTCGCGATCTGCAGGAGGCGTTTTTTTAACTGAAATGATAGGCCAAAGCGCTGCGTACTTAGAGTTGATCTCTAACCATTTTCCGTCTGGATCGTCTTCTGTGTCGGCTACAATTGCATCGACGGGACATTCCGGAATGCAAACACCGCAGTCAATACAGGCATTGTCTCCGACGGGACTAATCACGAGGAAATTTTCACCTTCATGGAAGCTGTCTACGGGACAAACCTCAACGCAGTCCATAAATTTACATTTCACGCAGGCATCAGTGACGAGGTAGGTCATGTTTTAAGTCTCTCGGCTTATTCGTCGCCTGTGCCAGCTTTTGCGCTGAAGTATTTTTCGAACTTACCTGTTTCAGACTCGAATTCTTCGCGATCTGCGGGTGGTTCTTTTTTGACGGTGATAACAGGCCAAAGCTCTGCATATTTCGTGTTGATTTCGAGCCATTTCCCGTCGGGCTCATCTTCTGTATCTGGCACGATGGCGTCGACCGGGCATTCGGGTTCACAGACGCCGCAATCGATACATTCATCTGGATGGATGACGAGCATGTTCTCGCCTTCATAGAAGCAGTCGACGGGGCAGACTTCGACACAGTCCATGAACTTGCATTTGATGCACTCGTCTTTGACGATATAGGTCATGCTGTAGTCGCTCCTTTTGCGCATAAAAGCGCTGGTCTTGCACGCGGTGTGGTGGTCGCTGTCGATAGTGTCAAGTGCTGGCTAATCAAGTCTTTCCTACAGGGTTTTCTAACACCTCATACAGCGTTTGGGCCTCTGGCGCTGGGCCACGACGTGTCCCCGCGTGGTTCATGCGAATTGAAAGCAACTCTTTGCCGCGCATAAATGTTACGCCATCGCCAGGGCGGACCAAAGTATGCGCCTTCTTGGTGCGTTCGGTCACGCCATTCCGCGTGATCCTGACTTTACCGTCAGTAATCAGGCGGGCGGCACCCGTTCGGGTTTTTTGCAGGCGTGTTCTGAACAACCACACATCCAACCGACAAGCGGTTTCAGCTTCAGAGGTTTCAGGGTTTTTAAGCGATGTCGAACGCTGATGAGCCAGGAGATTAGTCCTTTTTAGGGGATTTCAAAGCCGCGAGTGCTGCGAAAGGCGAGTTTTCGACCTGACGCGCTGTTGGCGGTTTTGGACCTTTTGGCGTGTCACGACGCGGGTTTGGCCCTTTGTTCGGACGTTTGTCGCGCTTACCTTTGAACGCAGGTTTGTCTTTTCCACCAGGTTTGAAGCCTTTTTGGCCGCGTGTTGGGAAATGCCAATACTCGAGGTTCTCTAGCTCCGTCGTCACGCCTGCGTCATCTGTCTCTCTATTGCGATACAGGGTGAGCGTCTTTTTCGGGCGGGGCTTGCTAGGCTTTGGCGGCGTCGCTGTTAGCACGGGTGAAGCGGCTGGTGTTCCATCCGCAACAGCGGGCGGTTCAACAGCGGGGGATACAGCGGCAGTTAGTTCTGAGGCAGGGGTTTCTGGCGCTGGTGTGTCTACAACAGGCGCGGCTTCAACGGGTTCGTCGGGTTGGGTCAACGATTCCGCGACAGTTTCTGATTTATACCCCAAGGCGGTCAGGACAGCTTGCACATCTTCATGGGTCGACCCTAGGAGGGCGAGCATTTCTGCCATAACTTGGAATTTATGCCCACGCACGTCTGGCTTTTTAGATTTCTGGAAGTGATCTTGGGCTTCGCGAATGATGAAAGACAAACGGTTTAGTATATCAAATCGAATGATGCGACTACCAACAGCGCGATAACCCGCGAGGGACAAGGCTTGATCCGTGAAATTCTTTGAAGCCAGATCGCCTTCATTCTTAATGGAGGTCACACCCGCAAATGGAATCCACGGTGTTTTATTTCCACCCGCACCAAAGGCCACAAGTAGAGACAATAGGCGTGCAGGCTTAGGTTTGACCATATCTTGCAGGTAAATATTATAGTGACCAAACACGACACCAACGGAGCGAAGCTGACGTCTGGCGTCCTGATCCAAATCTCTTACAGTTTGCAAATGCTCGCGGCGTTCAACTGCGCCATTATTTTCCAACAGAATATAACCAAAGCCTTTGGCTGCAGGAAGTGTCTCTTCCGCCGCGATCATATCTTTCAGCGTTTTTAATGGAACAAGGAGGTTCATCACGCCCGCGCGCAGAAACTCGCGCATGCGGTCTGCGGCCATTTCACGTAAAACGCCTTTTCCTAATTCGCCGCCGATAACTTCGGCGTCTGGTGTGAAGACTGATCCACTTGGTGCGATGCGGCCCACTGGCATACCGCCCCATAAAATATCGCCTGTTTCGGAGAGGGTGAAAATTTGATGTGTGCCAGAGGAAATGGATGTCAGACGACGATCAACTTCTGGACCAACGGCCTTTTGGGCTGCGGCGGCAAGGGCTTGTGCTTCCAGTCCGCCTTGGCTGGCATCAGCCGTGAATTTCAATCCGTCAAGACGACCAATTAGGTCCTCATCGACATACACCTCTCCAGTGTCTTTAATATTCACGCTCATGTCCAGATCGGCTCCTATGCCCTTCATCAGCTTCCGTGTTCGCTTATCAACGAAACGAGCTGTTAGAGCAGCGTGTAGCGCGTCTGATAGCCTGTCTTCAACCTCTCGTGCACGATTTATCCAGTGTTCTGCCCCTCCAGACGTATTTGGCATCCAATTCACCTTGGATGCGCAATAGGTCCAGGTCCGAATATGGGCCAAACGGGCCGAAAGTTGATCAACTCCGCCGAATGTGTCGTCACAGCGCATGATCTTGCGTTCCATGAAATCATCAGAGAGGCGGCCGCCACCGCGCATAAGGGTCCGCCAGATATCTTGCAGCATCTTCACATGCGTATCGATGGTTAGGTTTCGGAAGTCTGGAACTTGGCAGACATCCCATAGCATCTTGACTTGAATGCGAGTCTTCAGGGCATCATGTACTTCATCAATTGCCTTTAAGCGCTCCAGCGCGGCCTCGTCATCGGCACCTTTAATCCGTCGTAAGCGATATGTTGGACGCGGTGCGTGTAGACTGTCCATCAAGCTATCTATCGTCGAGAAATCCAAATCTGAATTTCGCCATTCGACATAATGAAGCGGTTCAAATTCATGGGCTTCAATCCGTTTGACGAGCTCCTCTTCCATCGGTGGACAATCGCCTGTCGTGCCAAAGGTCCCGTCATTGCGGAATCGTCCTGCGCGTCCTGCGATCTGCCCGGCTTCCATCGGCGTGAGATACCGACGACGACGTCCATCAAATTTCGTGAGTCCCGCAAAGGCGACATGATCTGTATCGAGGTTCAACCCCATACCCACCGCGTCCGTCGCCACAAGGAAGTCAACTTCGCCCGATTGAAACATCTCGGCTTGGGCATTGCGTGTACGCGGGGACAACCCGCCCATAACCACGGCTGCACCACCACGATAGCGACGTATCAGCTCTGCAATGGCGTAAACTTCTGCCGTGCTAAAGGCGACAATCACGGAACGTTTGGGCAATCGTGTGAGTTTTGCGGGGCCATCATAATGGAGCTCTGAAAAGCGTTCCCTGTGATCAAATTTAATGCGAGGTACGAGGGTAGCCAGAACATCGCGCGCCGTTTCTGCGCCCATAAAGAGCGTCTCTTCCATGCCGCGCGCATATAACACGCGATCCGTAAAGATATGACCGCGCTCATGATTGGCCATGAGTTGAACCTCATCGACAGCCAGAAACGCAAAACGTTTTTCAACAGGCATGGCTTCGACGGTGCAGACGTAAAAGCGAGCTTTAGGCGGGATGATTTTTTCTTCGCCAGTGATCAAGGCGACTTGCGCTGCGCCCTTCAGCCCAACGATACGGTCATAAATTTCACGCGCGAGGAGGCGTAAAGGCAAGCCAATAACGCCCGAGCTATGCGCCAACATACGCTCAACCGCATAATGGGTTTTGCCCGTATTTGTCGGGCCCAGGACGGCCTTTACGATGGGATCAGAATAGCGGGGCATGGAGATGGTACGTTACGCGAGAGGGTTGAGATGATTTCAGTTATGTGAACGCACCCTAAACGGTCGAGCGATTCGCGCGAGGCTTTAACTGCCATTAACTTCTCTGTACCATTCTAAGGCTTCGCAAAGTCCGGGATGGCTAACTGAACATGATTAATAAATACCGATACTTAATCGGGTTAACCGGGCTTGCCCTTGCTGTGATGACCCACGCTTCTGCGTGGAGCGCGCAGACCATTAATCCTAACTTTGCTGACTCTTGCTCTAATCAGGGCGGGGCGGCTGGTGCGCTGAATTTCATTACAGATTTTGACAATGGGACATTTGGGTCCGAATCAGGGGCTGCGAACCAATCCCCTAGTGTCGATCCCTATCCCGCAACGATCATGGGCGGAGATTTTGTTAATTTCTACGCCATCAATCATGGGGATTACGCCTATATTGCGAACCCTGTGACACCTCGAAATCCGTATCAGCACGCAGCTGTAACGGACCCAATCTATGGCGCGGAAGGACGGTTTTTCGCCTCTGACCCCAATGCCGATACACCAACTATGAATTTTGAAATCACAAATGTTGTGCCAAATCAAAATTATGAACTCTCATTCTGGGCTGTTAACTCAGAACCCAATGGCACGCCCAATCGGGTGAATGCTGTTGTTGATGGGATTGTCAGTTTTTCTACAGGCCTGCTCCAGCCCAATGCGACGGCGATGCCGTGGCAGAAATATGGGTTTATTTTTAATGCGGGTAACCGAACCACAATCCAACTTGCTATGGCGTCGACTGAAACAGGGTCAGGTGGTCGCGACTTTTACATCGATAATGTTGAAATGCGGTCCTGTACGCTGGCGATGCCCGGTACAATTTCGGGTCATGTCTATTCTGACACGGATGCCTCAAATGACTATCTTGTTGGGACAGATGGCCCGCTTGGAAACATAGATGTTCAGCTTTTTGACACGCAAGGCACGATCTCTACGGCCGATGATATTTATATAAGTGTGACGAGCTCCATTACTGATGGCTCTTACGAATTTTCTAACCTCCCTGCGAATTCAAATTATGAAGTTCGTGTGCTCACGACGGACCCGCAGCTGCCATCTGGTGCATCGCCAGGTACGGCGGTGGTTTTGGCGTCTCCGCTCAGCAATGGTGGAAATGTGACGGATCAAAATTTTGGATTTGATCTATCTGATGCAAATTTGGAAGGGCAAAAAAGCGTCCAGACATTTGACCCCACCGGGTATGATCTGCCGGGTGAAGATGTAGCCTATACGATCACCATTTTTAACCGAGGGGCAGGGGAAGCCGACCTCAACTCTCTATTTATGGTCGATGCCTTGCCGGGGGATGTCACATTTCGGAATGCTGATTTCGACGGGGCGAATACGGATCCCGTGAAGTTTGAGCAGACAAGTGCCGCGCTCAATTTCGATTATGCACGAGATGTTGGATATGCGTTGGCAGGGGCTGCGCCTGCTAATTTCACAGCCTGTAATTACACGCCGATCGGCGCATATGATCCGCTCGTACGGTATATATGCTTTGCACCTGACGGCCGTATGCAGGGCGGATCTCCGAGTCCTAGCTTCTCAGTAAGCTTCCGAACTCGGATCAACTAAGGCAGAGTCGGGTCGCCTATTGCGGCGACACGATCTCGATGTCGTCAACTTTGACGACGGCTTTAAATCCGCTCACCTTGTAGGTGAACCTGACAGGCACATGTACGCCTGCCTCTTCATAGAATTTGAAGTAAACATTGATCGGCGTTGCGGCTTCTTCCTCACTCGGAAGGTCCTCAGCGTCATAACCGGCGATAGGTTCGTAATAGGCGCGACAATGGATCGTTTCCTTTTTCCTGCCGTCAAATTTGACGCGTTTCGTTCCGACGCGTTCCAGTCGTAAATTGTAATGTTGTTTGCTGTCGAAGAACGGGACGCGGCCTTCGCAGAGCTCGCCATCAAGTTTCGTTCCCATCATCATGAGGGTCATGATCCCAGAAATCGTATCATTGGACGCATAGCGCTCCCGCGGTGTCGCGGGTGGTACGCCTTGACTACCCAAACGCGGGACAATCGCGACATTCACGGCACCTGCTGCGCGGTCATAGTTCATCTCGACGCGACGGTTCTTTTTGTCTGTATTCTGCTGAACATGCCAATCTGGGCGCAAACCTGTTTTGTCATAGCGACCTTTGGTGACGGACCAGATTTCCATCTTTTTCAACAAAGCTGCGAGGCCAGACGATTTTGCATCCGTGTAGGCCGCATAGTTTTGGTCATTGAATGAGGTGATGAGGTCAGATTTGATCACACGAATGCCAAAGACATAGCCCTTCATCTTCATGCGAATCTGTGTGGTGTCGGGGCCCGGCGCTGGGAGTGTATAAGACGTCTCACTCAGGTTTTGCGCATTGAGGATCGACGTGTTCTCACCTTTCAGCAAAAGATTCGGCGTGAGCGACGGTGCAACGCTCTGGGCGGTTGCGAATGCACCTGCGCCTAAAGTGCCCAAACTAAGGGCGGATGTGATCGTAATGGTTTTGAATAACGTTTTCATAAGGGGCTTATCGCAAATCAATTGTGGCGGTACGATGAATGAGTCGCGCTATAGCATTACAAATGGGTGAGGTTGACCCGTAAAAATCTATTGACGAACGGGCAGACAGCCCTTAGGTCGCGCCTTCAAGTTATCGCCCACTCTGTGTGGGTTCTTTTTTATGTCTGATAGGTGTTCCAATGGCACGTCGCTGCGACCTTCTCGATACCGGCCCTATGTCCGGCAATAATGTTTCTCACGCTAAGAACCGCACAAAGCGTCGGTTCGAAGTCAATCTCTGTAATGTCACGCTCGCATCTGATGCGCTTGGCCAGAAGTTCCGCATGCGTATCGCTGCGAAAACACTTCGTACGGTTGACTTTAAAGGCGGCTTGGACTTCTTCCTTATGGGAACGAAAAACCACAAGCTGACTGAAAAAGCTAAGAAAATCAAAAAGCAGCTCGTGAAATTGGAAGAATCCAAAGAAGCATAGCGCTTATCTGACGCGTTAAGCGTCAAGGAATAGAGAAAAACCCGTCCTTCGAGGCGGGTTTTTTTATGGCGATTTTTAGTGCAGGGACAATATATCCCGAATTAAGGCTCTCATTTGCTGAAAAAGGTGAGGTTTCATGCTGCTTATAGAAATTACTGATCAGATTTGGACGATTCCTAATTTTTTATCACCGCAGCAATGCGACGACCTTATTGTGTTGAGCGAGCATCGCGGCTTTGAGCCTGCTGATATTTTTCTCCCCGAAGGCGCGAAATTCATGAAGAATATTCGTAATAACGATCGAACAGGTTTTGTGGATGATAAATTCAATTCCGAAGTCTGGGCAAGGCTAAACCCACTTTTGCCCGTGTTTTCAGACGCGGATAGCTGCACGCCTGTCGGCCTGTACGAGCATATGAGGTTTTATCGGTATGATGTCGGGCAGAAATTCAAACGCCACATTGATGGCCGCGTAAAGCAAAATGGATGCATCAGCCGGCTGACCTTTATGGTCTACCTCAATGACGATTGTGAAGGCGGCGAAACCAAATTTGACGACGCGATGATTCGTCCGGAAACTGGAATGGCGCTTTTGTTTGTTCATGAGCAAAAGCACGAGGGCTTGCCGCTGAAACAGGGGCGCAAATACGTCCTCAGGTCAGATGTGCTATATTCCTATCGCGGGAGTTAGCTACTTCCCAATTACGCGCAGGAATCGGTCTTGTAGCGCGGGGTTGGTTTTGAACTCACCCGTGAACTGTGTTGTGATCGTCGACACATCAGGGTGATGGACACCGCGGGTGCTCATGCACTGATGCACCGCGTCGATCATGACGGCGCAACCGCGCGGTTTCAGCGCATCTTCGATGGCGTCTGCGATTTGGGCCGTCATGGTTTCTTGCGTTTGTAAGCGTTTTGCGAAAATTTCGACGACTTTGACGAGTTTTGAAATTCCAACAACCTTCTCGGTCGGCAGATACGCCACCCAAGCTTTGCCGAGGAACGGCGCCATATGATGTTCGCAATGCGATTCGACATCGATTTCACGCAAGACAACCATGTCATCATAGCCTGAGACGTCTTCGAACACGCGAGACAGAACCTCGGCAGGGTCTTGGTCGTAACCACAGAACCATTCTTTATAGGCTTTGACGACGCGTTTTGGCGTATCAATTAAGCCTTCGCGCTCTGGATTATCGCCCGCCCAAGCGATCAATGTGCGCACGGCGTCCATGGCTTCTTCTTGCGATGGGCGTGGCGTAGCGGAAACAGATTTCAGGGTAGTTTTGGTCATAGCGGGCATATAGTCACCCTGACCGCGAAAGGCCAGAGTGCAA
>CALHXF010000026.1 GCA_938040095.1 uncultured Caulobacterales bacterium | reverse complement strand
TGATCGCGCATATGAAAAATCCACGCGTGCCTGCCGTACATATGAATACGCGTTATATTGTGACCACCAAAGATTGGTTCGGTGGCGGCGGAGATTTAACGCCGACGCAAGCCGTTGATCGCACGCAAGACAGCCCAGACGCCATCGCTTTTCACGCGGGTATGAAAGCCGCCTGTGACGCGCATGACGTCGCGGATTACGATAAGTATAAAGAGTGGTGCGATGAGTATTTTTATCTGAAACATCGTGAAGAGGCCCGCGGCACTGGCGGCATCTTCTATGATCGATTAAATAGCGGAGACTGGGATGCAGACTTTGCCTTCACCCAAGATGTCGGGCGGCAGTTCATCATAACTTACGCTGACATTGTACGCGGACGCATGCATGAGCCGTGGACCGAAGCCGAACGCGAAGAACAACTCATCACGCGCGGTCGCTATGTGGAATTCAACCTCCTCTGGGATCGCGGCACGACATTTGGTTTGAAAACAGGCGGGAACGTGAAAACGATTTTGAGTTCCATGCCACCCGTTGTGAAATGGCCATGAGTGAAAAACCAAATGAGGAGTATTGGGAGCTCAAAGCACGGATCAAAAATTTTGGCTTTATCTTTATTTTGATTTGCCTTTTCGTCTTTCCCACCCTTACTTTTGGCGGGACGTTCTTCGGGCATAAACTCTTCCCATCTCACGGTGGTCTAATCGGCTTTTTAATTGGCGGGCTGTCTGCCCAAACACTCCTCCTTACGCTTTTGATAAAGAAAATGGGGTTCCTAATTCACTCGAAAGAAAAATGTCAAAGATGTAGAACGCCTATCGGTAGATGGAACGGCGTCTGGTTCGTAACAGACTATCTCTGTCGAAAATGTAGCAACAACAATAGTGTAAATTTCCATGACCAATAAACCCAAAGTCCTTATGTTCGATCTTGGTGGCGTTATCGTCCCTTGGGTTGGGTTAATTGAGCTGTCGCGTATTTGCGGCATTTCAACTGAGGAGGTGAATGCGCGTTTCGCCGATAGCGACGTTTTTGCCGCCTATGAACGCGGCCATGTGCCTGACTTCATTTTCCAAGCAGAGCTCGTCGATCTCTTTGATCTGGACGATGTCAAAGACCCTGCCGCGCTTTGGAACAGTTGGGTTCATGCGCCTTACCCGAATACTTTGGAAACCTTGGCGACGCTCAAGACACAGTTCACCACGGCGTGCCTGTCCAACACCAATGCCCTGCATTGGGCGCATCTGAATACGATGTTCAACACGTCCGAGACGTTCCATCATGATTTCGCGTCGCATAACCTCAATGAAGCCAAACCTGACGCGGCCTGTTACACCAAACCGCTAGGCATCATGGGTGTTGAGGCGAAAGATGTGTGGTTCTTTGACGATACGATGGCCAATGTTGAGGCTGCCCGCAGCGTCGGCATAACGACCCATCACGTCGACCGCGCCGTCGGCGTTTTACCGACATTACGAGAGCTGGGACTTATCGATTAAGCCACTAGGCCAGTCCGTGATTAGGTAAATGACCGAGAATATGTTATAAGCGCCCAACCCAACAGCTGTGAGATTATCATGAAACGTTTTAGCGCCACCCTTCTTGCTCTTACCGTGACAGCTTTTGCCCTGCCTGCGCAAGCCCAACTCGTCGTTCTGGGGAACGGTCAAGCTGCGTCTTGCTACCAAGATACGATCAGGGGCAATCAAGGATCCTTCTCCGCGATCAAGACATGTTCAGACGCGTTAAAAGAAACACTCTCAGCCAAAGATCAAGCGGCGACCTATGTGAACCGTGGCGTGCTTTACATGCGCAAAGGCGATCAAGTCCGCGCGGCCGCAGATTACGAAAAAGCACTCGATATTCGACCGAACCTGACTGAGGCTCACATCAACCATGCGGCATCAATGATCCGTTTGCAAGATTTTGACGGGGCCTTGGTCGCGCTCAACACGGCTTTGGAAGACAAGAACTTAACGAAGCGCCCCGAAGCACTTTATAATCGTGCCATCGCGCTGGATTACAAAGAAGATTACCGCGGCGCCTATTTCGACCTGAAAGAAGCGCTAGCGATCCGTCCCGATTGGGCACCTGCTGTCGCGCTCATTTCGCGCTATACTGTCGAAGCCGCTGGATAGACCTATTTCACTTTGCCTTGGCGGGCATGAGTGTTTATGAACGAAGGACACTACACGGACCCTCGATTCATGATAAAAATCCAATCTTCCTATGATTATGACGATCTTATCGTCAGCGGTGAAACATCCTTGTTTGGCGAAGGGAATGCAAAACTCCCAGCGCCACCTATGCTTATGCTCGATCGCATCACGCAAATTGATGACACGGGCGGCGCCTATGAAAAGGGTCAGATCATTGCGGAACTGGATGTAAATCCAGACCTTTGGTTCTTTGGCTGTCACTTTATCGGCGATCCCGTCATGCCCGGGTGCCTCGGTTTAGATGCGATGTGGCAACTCGTTGGATTCTGGTTGGGTTGGACAGGCGGCCAAGGCCGTGGTCGCGCCCTCGCTGGTGAAATCAAATTCACGGGCCAAGTCACCCAAGACATCAAGAAAGTGCGCTACGAGATCGACATTAAGCGCTGCATCCGTCGCAAGCTCGTCCTCGGCATCGCCGATGGCCGCATGTATGCCGATGATGAATTAATCTACCAAGCGAAAGACCTTCGCGTCGGCTTGTTCGTTCCTGAAGAGGCTAAATAAGATGCGCCGCGTAGTAGTAACTGGACTGGGTATTGTCTCTTGCATTGGCAATGACGCCGATACCGTCGCCGCCAATTTAAAAGCCGGTAATTCGGGCATTGAGCGCGACGAAAAAATGACAGAACTTGGCTTCCGCAGTCAAATTTCTGGTCGTCCCGTTTGCGATTATAAAGAGATCATCTCCAAACGCTCCTATCGCTTTATGGGCGATGCGGCAGGTTGGTCCGCGGTTGCGATGAAAAACGCGATTGAGGATTCGGGCTTGACGGATGAGCAAGTCTCGCATCCGCGCACAGGTATTATCGCAGGATCTGGCGGACCTTCGTCCCTAGAAATCGTCCGCGCGGCCGACATAACGCGCAAGAACAAAAGCCCGAAACGCATTGGGCCGTTCGCTGTACCAAAGGCGATGTCGTCCACTGTGTCGGCGACCCTTGCCACGCACTTCAAAATTCAAGGCGTAAACTACTCCATTACCTCAGCCTGTACGACATCATTGCACTGCATCGGCTCTTCCGTTGAGCAAATCCAATGGGGCAAGCAAGACATCATGTTCGCGGGCGGCGGCGAAGAGTTGGAATGGTCCATGTCTTCCCTGTTCGACGCGATGGGCGCGATGAGCAGCAAGTATAATGACACGCCAAAAGAAGCCAGCCGCGCATTTGATACAGACCGCGACGGCTTTGTTATCGCGGGCGGTGCAGGCATGTTGGTCCTCGAAGAATATGAGCACGCGATTGCACGTGGCGCAAAAATCTATGCCGAAGTTGTAGGCTATGCCGCGACATCAGATGGCTATGATATGGTGGCGCCGAACGGCATTGGTGCGGAACGCGCAATGCGTCTGGCACTCGAAACGGCTGGTCTTGAAACTGTTGATTATATCAACCCGCATGCGACCAGCACACCCGTTGGCGACATTGCCGAAACCAACGCAATCGAGCGCGTCTTCGGCCTGGACGGTCCATATGTGTCGGCCACAAAATGTCTGACGGGTCACAGCTTGGGCGCAGCAGGCGTTCAAGAAGCGATCTACACGCTCCTCATGATGGATCGTAACTTCGTCACGCCCTCCATCAATATCGGCACACGTGATCCTGAAATTCCAGCGATCAACATTGCCTATGAAATGGTGGAAACAGAGGTCAAAACCGCCATGTCCAACAGCTTCGGCTTTGGCGGCACAAATGGCAGCGTGATTTTCGCGAAGGTCTGATCCGCGACTAAAAATAAACGCCTGAATATGCGGCGCGTTGTGACCTTGAACATTCTCAAGACCACAACGCGCCGTTTTTCGTTGCAGCGACAGATCACAAAAGAATTTTAACTCTCGCATATCTGCACTGGTTTTGATCGTCCGAAGGCCTTATCTCTAAACCCAACACAAACCAGACGGTAAACGAAGAGACCTCACATGGCAGACCAATCCTTCCCAACTGGAACCCTGATGGCCGGTAAACGCGGCTTGATTATGGGCGTCGCGAATAAGAACTCGATTGCTTGGGCTATCGCGCAGCAACTCGCCGCCCAAGGTGCCGAACTCGCATTCACTTATCAAGGCGACAAACTCCTGCGGCGTGTCAAACCACTCGGCGAAAGCGTGGGTGCAGATACATTCCTCGATTGTGATGTTACAAATGACGAGCATATGGACGCGACCTTTGCGGCGCTGGAAGCAAAATGGGGTAAGATCGATTTCCTCGTCCACGCCATCGCCTTCGCAGGTAAAGACCAATTGGCTGGTTCTTTCATTGATCAAACGACGCGCGAAGGATTTAAGGCCGCGCTCGACATTTCCGCTTACAGCTTTGTGGACGCTGGCCGCCGTGCCGCCGCGATCATGAATGATGATGGCGCGATGATCACCCTCACCTATTTGGGGTCCGAACGCGTCATCCCAAACTACAATGTCATGGGTGTCGCCAAAGCCGCCCTCGAAGCCTGTACGCGCTATATGGCGGCAGACCTTGGCCCCCGCGGTATTCGCGTCAATGCGATTTCGGCGGGACCGATCAAGACACTGGCGGCGGCAGGTATCGGCTCTGGCCGTCACATGTTCCGCTTCAACAAAGCTGCCAGCGCGATGCAGGATAATACAGATTCCAAAGGCGTCGCAGGCGCAGCACTCTATCTACTCTCCGACCTCGGCCTCTCCTGTACGGGCGAAACGCATCACGTCGACGGCGGTTTCCACGCGATCGGCATGCCGCAAGAAGCGGCGCTACGCGAAAGCTTGGCAGAATAAATCATACCCAATTACGAACGCATTGCCGTCCGTGCGGCGACAATGCGTTCATTAATGACCCAACTGTATACCTATGATTGGGACGACTTAATTGTCTTTGCGTTCTTCTGTGCGGTTGTAAATATCTCTGATTAACACGAATATACAACTCGCCAGCAAGCAAGCCAAAAACCCAACAACTACAGAGTCTAGAATTAAAATGGCGGCTAAGGTCATCCCTGTCGCCCCCATGCCATTAAATCCAAGCCAGTAATGCAAAGCCATTGCAGGAAATATAGCGACAATTTGGACGATAAAGCCTGGCCCATATAGTGATTTGATTATGTCTTTATGTTGGGCGGACGTGGGTAGGGGGAGTCCCCACAGGCTAGCGATCCAGTTATTTGTGGGTTTTGCAAAAGCCGTGCCTAACAACAAAGGCGTTAGAAGGAGCAGCAACATGCCTTTTGTTGTTGAGAGAGAAGGCACCAAAAAAGACAAGACCGCAGGACCGATAAAAAATATCCATGCCGTTATTATGATTACGGCAATTAAGCCTTTCAATAGATCTTTCCCATTTTTTCGCGTCAAAGTGAGTGCGCTTCGCTTATTGCGATTCATTAGAAAAAAACGAGGTAAAACAAGCGCGATAAAAAGAAGTGACAGAATTTTTACCGCGCCAAAGGAAATCCTTATCACGTGCGCTTGCTCTCCAAAATCATCGTAGCTCTTAAGGGCAAACATACCCAATTTATATTCGACAAAATGCTGTAGCCCCTCACCCATGACGGGCACCAAAGCCAGGGGCAGAGCGACGATAATAAAGAGAAAGGCGAGTTTGTAACTTTCAAATATTTGAGACATCAATTTCGATACTTTTGTCATGTCCAGATTATCCCTCTGCTTGCTGTTGGCTCTGCGTCCAAATCCACCAGGAGTGAATGTTTCCCAAGATGATCAACCCAATGATGCCTCCGTACGCTAACGGCACATTTACGGCTCCTGACATCAATGATACGACCAACGACACAGTGCCAAAAATGATCGTGCCGTATCCAAAGAACCTTTGACTTTTTCCCCAGAGAGCAGAGCTTTTCGTATTCCAAAAGGTTGGAATACCGGTTAGCCAACTGCTCGAAGTCGTCACATAGTTTCCAGCCACAATCAAAAATAGGTGTGATACGACAATAAGGGTAAGGTCGAGATTGTCAGGCGCAAATTGCGCGGTACCCAGAACTATTGTCGAGACTAGCGCAGGGCCGATGAACCCCACCCGTAGGCCGCGTGCCGATTTTTCAAACTTTTTGGAAATGAGGGCCCATACGCCAACTGCAAATACGAGAATATTAAAAAGCGAAAGGCATAGTGCCAATTCGCTAATTGGCCCGCTTTCTGTTAGGAATAACCCTGTTAGCCAAAAACTAATGGCTGTAAAAATTCCAGTCCAAAATAATATTTGTTTAGTCATTTTTTTCGTCCTTCGCAGCACCAAACATATCGACGACCAAAGCAACCGCTTCTTCTGCAACCGTGATATTAAGATGGTAGAGGATGTGATTGCCGTCTCGTTCACCTCTGATGAGGCCTGATTCTTTCAGGGTCTTGAAGTGTTCGGACATCGTTGGTTTCGAGACATCATGGAAATTCGCAAGATCCCCCGCGGTCAGCGGTCCGTCACGCAATCGCTTCAAAATATCTCGGCGGATCGGATGGCCAATCGCCTGTATGAAGGTGTTTAATTTCATAATTTCGTTTAGTCTGTAACCTAATTAGAGTCAAGGCTAAACAGAATGGCACTCAAAAGGGTGGGTTTTATAGTCTCCAAGAAGAGTGAGCAGTTTGCCCTTTCCAAACTCAATCCTCGTTTAACCAAAAATGAAATCCATGCGTTTCAACGCCTTCCACCTAAATACAGGAGATGCATCCCCGCCTCCGAAAACCGTGTCATTTTAAGGTGTCTTCTTTCAACGGGCGGTCATGTGCACATTGATCTGATCGGAAAGAAGCGGCGCTTGTCATTGGAGGACGCTGGGTAATGTCAGCAGAATTGGGTGGCGGATTGTG
>CALHXF010000025.1 GCA_938040095.1 uncultured Caulobacterales bacterium | reverse complement strand
TCATTCGTTTTGACAAAATGATTGAACCTATCAGGCGTGACTCTGGGTGCGTAATACGGGCCGTCATATCAAAAACTGCTGCCGCGTGGTCTGTTTCTGCGTAAAACATTTTTTCTACCTTCGGTATCCGTCGCGGATTCCGACCACGCGGGCTGTCCTGCTAATCTTCGCCGATCCCTTGATGGACGGTCAGACTTCCCCCTGCGCGAGATACATCCATGTCCAGACTACCAAAATTCAACACACCTAAGGTTATCGCCGAATTGCAAGCCGATCTCCTGCGCGTGAAACTCCGCATGGAGCGGGTGAAATTGCGAAAGTTGGAATGGGAGATGAGCCGCTATGCCCTTCCTCATATCACGCCGCTGCCTGGGGATAATGAGGTGCAGGTCCGTATCCCGCCGCAACCTGAACCAAAGCTCCAGCGAACGCCCGAACCTGCGCAGCAGCCAGAGCCAAAAGCCACGCTGGGCCCAAAAGCCCACATCCCGTGGGACCCCAGCGCCTATGGCGCGCCAATCACAGACCCGAATTTGCCCAAAACCATCGCTGAAACGCGTCCAGAAACTCCGTCCAGAACAGTGCCGTCCAGAACAGTGGATGAAACATTGAAACATGCACAGGCATTTTTGGATGATTATAATGCCAAGCGCGCCCCGGGATCGCGCCGCTATTAGGCTCTGAAATCCCCGAACATTTGCAAAGGTCGACTGACGGGGCGACACAAACCGCGACTTACTTGAACGCTTGCGTATTTAGCCCCTCTCCCCTATAGGCCGCGCGACCTCTTGGATCGGCACTCCACCTTTCCCAATGTCGTTTCTTGACGCTCGGATTGGCCGAGCTAGTCCGTAGTGCAAAAGATGCGCTGTCGGCAGGACCCAATTATTGGAGACTACCCCTTACATGTCCGATTCTATGAACCCTACAATGGATGATTTTGCATCCATGTTTGAAGCCGCTATCGAGGCTTCCCCAATGCAAGAAGGCAAAGTCGTATCTGGCCTTGTCACTGGTATTGAAAAAGACGTCGTCATTGTTGACGTCGGTCTAAAAACTGAAGGCCGTATCGACGCCCGTGAATTCTTCACACCCGGCGAAGACACTATGCCTAAAGTTGGCGATACAGTTGATATCTATCTTGAGCGTATCGAAAACGCCCTCGGCCAAGCCGTTCTTTCCCGCGATAAAGCGCGCCGCGAAGAAGCTTGGGTCAAGATGCACAAATTCTTTGAAGGCGAAGAGCCTGTTAACGGCGAAATCGTTGGCCGCGTTAAAGGTGGCTTCACGGTCGACCTCGGCGGCATCAACGCATTCTTGCCAGGTTCACAAGTCGACATCCGTCCAGTTCGCGACATTGGTCCATTGATGGGTCAAACGCAGCCATTCATGATTTTGAAGATGGACCGGTCACGCGGAAACATCGTTGTCTCCCGCCGTGCGATCCTCGAAGAGAGCCGTGCAGAGCAACGCGCAGAGTTGGTTGCCCAGCTTAAAGAAGGCGAAACACGTGACGGCGTTGTCAAGAACATCACCGATTACGGCGCATTCGTCGATCTCGGCGGTATCGATGGCCTGTTGCATGTCACAGACATGTCTTGGCGTCGCGTCAGTCACCCAAGCCAGGTTCTAAACGTTGGCGATACGGTTGCTGTTAAAATCATCCGCATTAACCCTGAAACACAACGCATCAGCCTTGGCATGAAGCAACTTCAGGAAGATCCGTGGAACGCAGCTGCTGCGAAATACACACCGGGTACACGCCACACTGGTACAGTTACGAACATCGCCGATTACGGTGCATTCATCGAGCTGGAAGAAGGCGTCGAAGGTTTGGTCCATGTGTCCGAAATGTCTTGGACAAAGAAAAACATCCACCCAGGCAAGATCGTCTCTACATCTCAGCAAATCGAAGTCGAAGTTCTCGACGTCGATCAAGAGAAGCGCCGCATCTCATTGGGCATCAAGCAGGTTCAGTCGAACCCTTGGGACGATTTCTCCGACCGTTTCCCACTCGGTTCTGTTGTCAAAGGCGAAGTTCGCTCGATCACAGAGTTCGGTCTTTTCATCGGCCTCGACGGCGACATCGACGGCATGGCCCATCTCTCAGACCTGTCTTGGGACAAGTCTGGCGAAGAAGCTTTGGCTGACTACAAAAAAGGCGACGAAGTCGAAGCCAAGATCCTCGAAGTCGATATCGACAAAGAGCGTATCTCTCTCGGCATCAAGCAGCTTGTCAAAGACACAGCTCCTGCCGGTGCCACTGGCGCCAACCGCGGTGCAACTGTCACATGTACAGTGACAAATGTTCAGCCAGCTGGTCTGGACGTCACATTTGGCGAAGAGAACGACGTCAAAGCCTTCATCCGTAAAGGTGATCTGTCCCGTGAGCGCTCTGAGCAGCGTCCGGAGCGTTTCGCTGTCGGTGACAAGGTTGACGCCATGATCACACGCGCCAACCGCGCGCGTAACGATTATCAGCTGTCCATCAAGGCACTTGAAATCGCTGAAGAAAAAGAAGCCGTTTCGCAGTACGGGTCGACAGACTCTGGCGCGTCACTTGGCGATATCCTTGGTGCCGCTCTGAAGGGCGACAACTAGGTCTTTTGAACCTCACGACTTAGTTTGGGTCAAATTGGTCCAGATTAAGTCGACATTAACTATAAAAGTCCCTGTATCGGGGGCTTTTTTTTTGCTTATCTCACAATTCAGGACGGTTTTCCGTTGACGACCTAACACCTAGACTGGTTAAAGACAGTCATGCTCAGATCTGAACTCATCGATACTCTTCACGCTGAAAACCAGCATTTGACACGTCAAGATATGGAAAGATTGGTTGCCGTCGTTCTGGAAACGATCACGCAAACGCTTGAGGCTGGCGCGCGCGTCGAACTTCGTGGCTTTGGCGCCTTCTCTGTGCGCGACCGCAAAGCCCGCGCAGGCCGTAACCCCCGCACAGGCGAATCTGTTCAAGTGCCAAGCAAGCACGTTCCATTCTTCCGAACGGGTAAAGAGCTGCGCCTCCGTATCGACGCAGCTTCTAAACGATAAAAGTTTATTAAATCAGGTGAGCTACCACTCGCCCGTGCTTTCCATCGACGCCCAAGGTTCTTGTGGACTCAGGTTCTCACCTGCTTGCAGCAATTCAACCGATGCACCGTCTGGACTGCGCACAAATGCCATATGACCATTGCGCGGCGGCCGTAAAATCGTAACGCCCTGAGACTGCAGATGCGCACAGGTCGCGTAAATATCTTCAACGCGATACGCCAAATGCCCAAAGTTACGGCCACCCGTCAAAGTTTCGGCGGTGCCATCTTCCGCGGGCCAATTATATGTCAGCTCAACCAGCGGCGCTTCGTCCGTCTTTGCCAGTTCGACATCGGCAGAGGCTGCCAAGAATACGAGTGTAAAACGGCCCTTTTTGCTCTCATAACGCCGCGTCTCAACCAGACCGAGACCATCACAGTAAAATGTTAGCGCGGCATCCAGATTGGATACGCGCAGCATAGTGTGGAGAAATTGCATATCGGTTCACTTTCGAAGCTGAGGCCCGTTCCTGCATTGAACATGAACAAGAGTGTAAGACACAATTAACTACATTGACCTTGCCCTAGTCAACATGCGACATCCTGCCTGAACGCCGACAGGGGGTCGGCACTACATACTGAGGGAAATATCATGGGAATGATTTCAGAATTTAAAGAATTTGCGATGAAGGGCAATATGCTCGACATGGCTGTTGGTATCATCATGGGTGGTGCATTCGGCACAGTCATCAAATCATTGATCCAAGACGTGATCATGCCTGTCATCGGTCACTTTAGTGGAGGCTTGGACTTTAGCTCCAAAAAGATCGTTCTCACACCTGCCGAAGTCGATGCAGCTGGCGCAATTGTCGAAGGTACAGGATCCGCCATCAGCTATGGCTCATTCATCAATGCAATGATCGCATTTGTAATCCTAGCTTGGGTACTGTTTGTTCTGATCAAGGGCATGAACAAAGCTAAGAAAGCCGAAGAAGAAGCAGAAGAAGAAGCACCAGCAGCTCCGCCAGCTAACGAAGTTCTTCTGGCTGAAATTCGCGATCTTCTCGCCAAGTCTTAAGACACAGCCTTCGTCACGAAACTGACGACTTAAATTTGAGGAACCCGCTTGGTACCTTTCGCGTGAACGTGAATTGTACGAGGCGGGTTTCTTGCTATTCGGGGACCAGATACTCCCGCCTTAAGAGCAGATAACAGTGTCGCCGCTTGCATATCGCGACGCTCTGCCCCACATGCCCGCTCATGACCAATACGACTTCAAAACCCGATACGCATCTAGATGATAACACAGTCGACACTGTCACTGTTTTTCAACTGGATGATCAACCTGTTCGTGGCCGCGCGATTAAGCTTGGTCCCGCACTCGAAAAAGCGCTGCGTCCGAATGGCGAAAACCGCTACCCTGACTCCGTGGCGCGCTTACTTGGCGAAGCTATGATGACGGGCGCACTCGTCGCACAATCTCTTAAATTTGACGGACGAATTGTTGTGCAGTGTCACGGTAAAAACGAAGGTGCCGTCAGCTTGCTTATGGCGGATTGTACCACGGACGGACACGTGCGCGGCTATGCGCGCTGGGACGCCGAAAAGCTCAAAGAGATTGAACTTGATAACCGCACACCTGGGGCACAGGCGCTTCTTGGGAAGGGCACGTTCTCTATGACCATCGACCAAGGTCCAGATATGGACCAGTATCAAGGTGTGGCCGGTATTGAAGGCGAAAGTCTCTCGGTCTGCGCAGAACATTACTTCAATCAATCCGAACAAGTCCCAACCCGTATCCAACTTGCTTGCGGCCAAGCGATTGATGAAACAGGGTCCCATTGGACAGGTGGCGGCGTAATGATCCAGAAAATTGCAGATGACACAGCGCGTGCCGACGCCACTCCGCCTTGGGAAACAGCTCAAACGCTTTTCCAGACGCTCACGGACGCCGAACTTATCGACCCTGAGCTTTCTTCGAACCGTTTACTTTACCGCCTGTTCCACGAAGACGGTGTACGCATTGTCGAAAGCAACGATGTCTCCGCGCAATGTCGCTGTTCGCGTGAACGTCTCTTGAATACGTTAAAAAGCTTCGATCAGACAGCGATCGATGACATGGCAGAGAACGGTATCATTTCTGCAAATTGCGAATTTTGCGCGACGGATTACACGTTCCCGCTGGATGAAATTGAAGCCGCTGAAACTCAGGCCGTTAAAAAGTTAATCTGAGGGGTAGGACATTCCTGCCCATTAGCTCCGCCAGAATGCGGGTGTAAGCAAAACCAACGCCGTGATGATCTCTAACCGGCCAATGATCATCGCGACGAGCAAGACCCATTTCGCACTGCCCGGTAAATCTTGATAGGTCCCAGATGGGCCGATGATTTCACCTAAACCAGGTCCGACATTCGCCACAGCACTCCCTGCGCCAGACCACGCGGTTATCGAATCCAGACCCAGCAGCGACAATAAAATGGCCGTCACGACAAAAGTCAGAAAGAAGACAAAGAAGTAACTCATCACAGAATAGACGACGGCGGGCGGCAGCGTTCGTCCCCCATATCGCATCGGCACAACGGAGTGTTGACGCGGCATACGGAACAGATAATTGCGCAATGCCTCAAAGGCGACTTGATAGCGAAAAATCTTGATCGAACAGGCCGTTGATCCCGCACAGCCGCCAATGAACATAAAGGCGAAAAAAGCCGTGACCGCAAAAGGTCCCCAAGACGCGTAATCCGTCGTCGCAAAACCTGTCCCCGTCACGATTGAAACCGTATTGAAGGCCGCAAGTCTCAGGCCTCGGCTGAATTCAAACTGGTCTGATACAACGAGGAACATCGTTATGATCGCGATCAAACAGGTCACAATCATCAAGAAAGCTCTGACCTGGCTATCCCGCAAAGGCGCGCGCCAATCGCCCCGCGTGGTCATCAATAAATAAACACCAAATGGCATGCCACCCGCAAGCATGAAAACAACGCCGACAATATCCGCACCATTATCCATGAAACCACCCATAGAGGCATCAGACGTCGAATAACCGCCCGTGGCCAATGTCGTCATCGCATGGGCGAGCGCATCGAACCAATCCATATCGGTGAGCATATATCCAACAAAACAAAGGACCGTCAGCGTCAGATAAACGAGCGAAATACCAATGGCTAAACTCGCAGCGCGTGGCAGAATTTTCTCGCCCATGTCCGAGCTCTCCAGACGGAACAGCTGCATGCCACCGACTTTCAACATGGGCAGAACCGCCATCGCCGTCACAATGATACCAACGCCGCCAATCCATTGCAGCAAGGCCCGCCACATCAAAACGCCGCGTGGCATATCATCCAAGCCTGTTAAGATCGTTGCACCCGTTGTGGTGATCCCGGAAGTCGCTTCAAATAATGCGTCCGTTATCGACAGATTTATCGGTTCGAAAAGAAACGGCAGGGCGGATAAAATTGAAAGGGTCAGCCACGAAAAAACTGTCAGCACGAATGCGCCTCGCGCCCGCAAACTCGGTTTGGGGGTATATGTGATTGTCGCCAAAAGCGCCCCAAAAAGCGTTGTGACTCCGCCCGAAATACCGAAAGCACGCCACGCACGACCTTCGTCAAACAGATCAACCAACATCGGAATGAACATCAAAATGCCTAGCGCGGCACTCATAAGGCCGATCACGAAAAAGACTGGGCGCAAATCTGGCATGAGAAAGCCGTAACCCGAAGGACACGTGAATGGAAGTCCACAAAAGAGACGAAGGCAAATGAACTTCGGCCTTTGGAAGCGCAACCATCTCTTGAACTTCCCCTTTGACAGAGGCAGGTATGGGCCATGAAAAATTGGCTCTCCCCCCTCCTGATCTCTGTCGCACTTCCGCTTGCACTCGTGGGATGTCAAAATTCGGACACTCCGTCTGCAACACTCCAAGAGGCCGTTGAACAATCGCAACAAGCGGTTGAAGCCGAACAACGCCCCATAAATTACATTCGCAAGACCCCCGTCGCAGGCGGATTAACACCAGAGCGGATCAACAGTTCACCCTCCCTGAGCGGGCCAACGCTATCAGGCGTGCAAATCGCCCCGATCGGCGAATTCGTGACAGTCCTTCAAGGACGCGACGATGATGCGGCGCAACAAGACCTTTGGGCCTATGACCTCGAAACTGGTGAAGGCCGCCTTCTGGTCAGCTCGACAGATTTGCTCGAAGGGCCTGAAGTCCTCTCGGAAGAAGAGAAAAACCGCCGCGAACGCGTGCGGGAATATGGAAAAGGTATCGTCTCTTATAGTTGGGTCGGACAAAATTTGCTTCTCTTCCCACTGGGCGGCGACATCTATCTTTATGATTTGGAGACAAAAGAAAGCCGCCAAGTCACCGCGACGAAAGGGTTTGAAACCGACCCCAAAGTCAGCCGTGACAGCAGTAAAGTCGCCTATGTGCGTGGTAACGAACTCTACATCAAAGATTTAAAGACAGGGTTAGAGCGCCAACTCTCAGACGGGTCAACAGACACAATCAGAAACGCAACAGCCAGCTTCGTCGTGCAAGAGGAACTCAACCGCAGCACTGGCTATTGGATGTCTGGCGACGCGAAAATGATCGCCTATACGCAAATTGATGAGAGCGCGATTAAGATCGAAAACCGCATTGATTTCGGCGTGAATGGCGTCAGTAACATTGCGCAACGCTATCCCTTCGCGGGCACGGATAATGCCACTGTCAAACTCGGCTTCGTCTCAACACGCGGCGGAAAAACACGTTGGGTCGCATTGGATGATGACGGCGACCTCGGCGACGATATTTACTTAACACGCGTGGCTTGGGCGCCTGATAATCGCACCGCTTATGTCGGTGTGCTTGCGCGGGATCACAAATTACATCGCATTTACAAAATCGATTCCCGAACAGGAAAAAAGACAACATTCTATGATGAGACATCTCCAACATGGTTGAACATCGGCCCGTCCATGCAGCCAACCTCAGAAGGTGGTATGATCTGGTCTGCGGAACGCAATGACAAGCGTCAGATTTTCAAAATCGGTCCAGACGGAGAGATAGGCGCGCTTACGCCAGAGACTTTAAACGTCAGGTCCTTGCTCTGTAGCACAGATGAGACCCTCTTCGTAAGCGGTTGGGCAGACTCGCCGCTCTCCAGCCATGTCTTCAAAGTCACGCAAAACGAAGACAGTGGGCAAACCGTAGAACAAATCACGCAAACCGACGGACTACATAGCGCGCGTTTCAATGGCGATTGCACTCGATATCTGGGAAGTCATACAGATGACAGCACCCCCAGAACACTCCGCGCATTCGAAGCTGATGGAACACCACTGGCATGGCTGAATGAGAATAAGCTAGATGACACCCACCCATATGCGCCCTATCTCGCCGCACATATTAGCCCAGAATATGGCCAATTAGACGCTACCGATGGAACCAAGCTGGACTATATGTTGTTCAAGCCTGCAGACATCAAAACAGGTGAGCAACGCCCAGCAATCACAATTGTCTATGGTGGACCCGGCGTGCAACGCGTGACACGTGGCTTTAATCGCAAGCAGTTGGCGAATGTCCTCACGCATCACGGTTTTGTCGTTTTCTTATTAGATAATCGCGGCGCAACCAATCGCGGCAAAGCTTTTGAGGATCACCTCTACCGCTCAATGGGGCAAATCGAAGTCGAAGATCAGAGCGTTGGCGCGCGTTGGCTGGCGGATCAATCCTTTGTCGACGCTGATAATATGGGCATCTATGGCTGGTCCTATGGCGGGTATATGACGTTGCACATGTTGGCGCAAACCGACCTCTACACATCTGGCGTATCGGGCGCACCCGTGACGGATTGGTCGTTATATGACACGGCCTATACGGAACGTTTTTTAGGTAACCCGACACCTGGTGCGACGAATTACACCCAAGGCGCGTATGAGGACGGCAGCGTATTTAAGTATATCGACGGGTTAACCGAGCCGGTCTTGCTCATTCACGGTATGGCAGATGATAATGTCGTCTTTCGTCATTCCATCAAATTAATGGACGCCATGCAAAAGAAGAACCTGCACAATATGCGAATCCAGACCTATCCGGGTGAAAAACATGGGTTCCGCCAGACGGAGAACAAAGTCCATAGAGATCGTCAAATCTTAGAGTTCTTCAGCGAGACTCTCGCGCCAAAGGATAGTTCTGGAAATTAGATCGTCTGCGATAGGCTGCGCTTAGATTGACGCAACTTATTCCTCTACAACCTCAAGCGCCTTCAAACGCACAGACTCACGAATTTTCCCGCGGAGTAACGCTGTCTCCACCGAAGTTGGATCAAGGTTAAGGGCCGTCTCTATGTCGGCTTGCGCGCCTTCAATATTATCCTGACGGAACCTTGCGTCGGCGCGGTAGCGTAAGGCGTCGGCGCGGTTCGCATCTAGCGTTAACACCGATGACAAATCTGTCTCGGCATAATCATATCGACCCGACATCGCATAGGCCCGCGCGCGGGTGATGCGTAGATCAATATGGTCGTATTGAAGTTTCAAACCCGCAGACGCTGACGTATAGGCTCGTTCAGCCTCTTCGGCGGATAGCCAAAAATTTGCAGCCTCGGCGTAATGTTTCACTCGTGTCTCTTTGCTGCCACCATCTGCACCCGCGGCCAAAGCGTCCAAACGGTAAGCCGCTTCATCCTCGTGACCCAACGCAAACAACGCCATCGCCACACAATGTTTCGCGCGATGACTGCCACCCTCCGTCTGCCAACGCAGCCCGATTTCATATGCCTCTTGCGCATCTTCGGCGATAGATTCCAAACATAGCTTGTGCCGCGCATCAAACTCGGCTGTTAAGTCCGCAGCAAGACTGGGTGTACTAAGCGCGCAGAGGATCGCGACATGGGCAATAAGACGTGTCATGCCGCTTCCGTAAACGTAGGAAACTGAACCGACAATGAGCCGTCACATTAATAAGCCTCAATCTGCTCTGCTTTTGGGTGCTGGATATGTGGCCCGCAGTCTTACGCCAGAGCTTATCCAACGCGGATGGGATGTAACTGTTACCACGCGCTCGGGGACAACAACGTTAGATGGCGTAAGGTGCTTGCCATTTAACGGCGAAGCGTCGGACGCGCTCCAAATGGCCTTTGTGGAGGCTGATATGATCCTGACATCTATTCCACCGATGAAAGACGGCAGCGATCCTGCGCTTGAGGCACTGGCGCATCTAAGCCCTTCCGCAGATTGGGTGGGGTATTTGTCTGCGACCTCAGTTTACGGCGACAGACAGGGACGCTGGGCCTTTGAAGGCGAAGCCCCGACCCCGAGCCTTAAAAGAGGACGCGCCCGCGCGGAAGCCGAAGTCGCATGGATCGAAACGCTTTGGCCTGTGCACATCTTCCGACTGGCCGGTATTTACGGACCGGGACGCGCGCCGTTCACTAAATTGCGAAATGGAACGGCGCGTGCGGTTATCAAAGACGGTCATGTCGTCAATCGCATTCATGTCGATGACATTGCCAGTGCGATTCATCTGAGCCTGAAAGACCCAAACCCGCAAGCGATCTATAATCTCGCAGATGGGCATCCCGCTCCGCCACAAGACGTGTTGGATTATGCGGCTGGATTATTGCAACAAGCTCCCCCGCCTCGCGTGAGTGTCGAGCATGAGAACGTCTCAAAAATGGCGCGGAGTTTTTACGCGGAATGCAAACGCATCAATGCCGATAAAGCCCGTCGGGAATTGGACTGGACCCCTTTGCACACAAGCTATCGTGACGGCCTCGCCGCGATCTTAGAGGCGAACGGATCTGACTAAGGGTAACCGTAGTTGGGTTCGGAAGGGTAGCCGTATTGTGGTTGCGACACGACAGGCTGCGACGTAACAGATTGCGAATAACCCCGCAGACTGGCGGTTTGAGCACTAATCGGGTTCATTGCGTAAGCACCAGCTTCAGTCGCTAGAACATAACCTTTATTACGCATGCAAACTTCGAATTCGGGCTGCAGGCTGAAATCATATTCTGAGATATAAAGGTATCCGCTCGAACGGGTCTCGCAAATGCGCCAGTCCGAATTATCCCCGTTGCCGTTTAATTTAACAAAGGCGGCATCACGTGGATCGGCCATTACGGATTGCACCGAAGCGTTGTCAAAAAGGACAACATCATATCCCGAATAGTTGGTTTGACGTGCGCCAGTCTCATATAATTCGACATCATAGGCACCTTCGGAAAACTGATATGACTGCCTTGGCGTGCCCCGTAAATGCGAGTCAGAGCTATGGGCCGTGGCGGTCTTATCGCCCTTCATCCACCCTGAAACCTGAGAACACCCACTTAGGGCGATCGCAGCGCAGGCTGTAAAGGTTAAAACTGATCCGCGCATGGCGCACTCCCGAAATGAAACATCGTGCGGAAAGTGTTACAAATTTTGTGCCATAGGGGCTGATAAGCCGTTCTTTTCCTGAAAATTCGCCGCAGCCAGATGATTGACTTGCGCAATTTTACCGCCACAACACTGCTATGACCGAAACGCCATTCCATACAAAACACGCCAGCAAACCCGCAAAGGACTCGCGCCTCTCCGCCATTTGGGAGGCCGCCGAAACCTACGGACAACGTAGCTTTGACAATTATGCGCAAATTCGATCCGTTGCAGAAACCGTACGGGATCTTTTTTGCGCCTGGTTAGACAATGGTGACGAACCTTGTGTCTATTTGGTGCCACCAGAAGGCCCATTTGAGGCTCAAAACTATCAATCTGGCGCGTTTTCTGTGTCGGGCAAAGGCTACCTTCCGCTCAAACCCATCAGCTTCGGCCTCGCTATTCGCATTTCCGAAGACAAAGACTACATGCGGCTTGTCATCCATTGCCAAAAAGAAGGCGATCAAATGAAAGTATCGATTGGAAAAGGGCGTTCAACGCCACTCCAACTGCCTATCGATGAAACCCAACTGACGCCGCTTTTCGACCGTATTTACGCGCATCTTCTTATGTTTTTCAAAGATAGCGTCGACCAATATGACGAAGGAAATTATGGTACCTCTGCGATTGGCTTCGACATTTACCGTGTAACAGAGTAAGAGAACAACTTAAATTTGGATGATCCGATGAATCGGATCTGATAAGTGACGCGCATAATTATCTGGCGGGCGATGTCCGCGCCAAATACGAGTAGAGTATGAGTTTCGAGACGGCCCTTTTAGCTGATTTCATTTTTGCGGGCGGCGGTGACATCGTCCATCATGAAGGTTCTGTTTTGCCTTTCAAAATCGCCCTGATTGGGGCGCTTGGCATTGGTGCACAGTGGTTGGCGTGGAAACTCCAACGTCCAGCGATTGTCTTGATGGCAATATCTGGTCTGATTTTTGGACCACTCGTTGGGTATCTATTGGGCTTGCCAATGCCAACATTCCTCCACAATGGCCTAGAGAATTTCCGTCTTAATCCACAAGTCGATTTCGGCGATGTCTATCGCCCCATGATTGGAATCGCGGTTGCGATTATTCTCTTTGAGGGTGGGTTGAATCTCAAATTCAAAGATTTAGGGGATGCCAAACAAGCCGTTATTCGCATGGTTATCTTTGCGGGCCCTATAGCTTGGGGCCTCGGCACGCTTGCTGCACATTATACCTTAGGTCTGGAATGGGATTTAGCCGCTATGGTTGGCGGTTTGTTCATTGTGACAGGCCCAACCGTGATTATGCCACTCCTGCGGCAAGCGCATTTGCAGTCAAAACCTGCTAACGTTCTGAAATGGGAAGGGATCGTCAATGATCCGCTGGGTGCCCTTTTCGCCGTCATCGTGTTCGAATTCATCCGCATCACGCAAATGGAAGCCAGCATGGCGATGGTCTTTGGCAAGATCGCCTTCGCGGCAATTCTCGGCACTGGCGTCGGTATCGTATCAGGGATTGGTATGGCGTGGGCCTTCCGTCGTGGATTTATTCCTGAATATCTGAAAGCCCCTGTCGTTCTGGCCTGGGTGCTCGTCATCTATGTGATCGCGAATACGATTGCAGATGAAACAGGCCTACTCGCTGTCACCGCTTTGGGTATGACGATGGCAAATACGAAATTTGCGTCAATGGTTGAGATGCGCCGTTTCAAAGAGAACATTGCAATCATCCTCGTCTCGGGCGTCTTTGTGATGCTGACCGCGACTTTGACTCCTGAGATTTTGAAAGCCTTTGTTTACGACTGGGGTGTGGCGGCCTTTGTCTTGGCGATGATGTTCTTAGTTCGCCCCATCGCTGTCATGCTCTCCTTGCTGGGATCAGGTATGTCATGGAAAGAAAGCCTACTTGTCTCGTTGATCGCGCCGCGCGGTATCGTTGCCGTCGCCGTCGCGGGGCTATTCGCGACAGAAATGGCAGCTCTTGGGCGGACAGATGGACTTGTCTTCGTTCCTCTTGCCTTTGCGCTGGTTTTCGCAACGGTTCTCTTCGCAGGCTTCTTCATTGGACCGCTCGCGCATATGCTCGGCCTAGATAGCGGTGATGGTGACGGCGTTTTAATCGTCGGTGCAAACCCTTGGTCGCTCGGCCTAGCTAAAGCCTTAAAAGATATGCACATCAAGGTGACAGTGGCCGATACAAATTGGCGACGCTTGCGGGGTGCACGATTAGAAGGTCACAACACTTTCTACGGCGAAGTCTTATCTGAAAATGCGGACTATTCCCTCGATCACAGTAGTTTCAATATCTTGATCGCTGCGACGCCGAATGAAGCCTATAATTCACTTGTCTGCGTTGAATTTGCGCCAGAGTTGGGACGTCATCGCGTCTTCCAAGTTGGCGCACGCGAGGGCGACGAAGATGGCGGCGAAGGTATTGCCTTCACATCACGCGGCAGAACGCTGACATCACGCGGGCGTAGTTTTGATGCACTCACACGCGATTGGTGGGGCGGTTGGCGTTTCCGCGCCACAAACCTGTCTGACGAATACACTTTGGAAGACTTGTATAAAGACCGCGGCGATGATCTGGATTTAATCATGGCCCGCAAACCAGACGGAACCCTTGAGTTCATTCAACCGGGTCAGGAATTCCGCGCAGAAGGCGCATCCGTCCTGAGCTTTTGCCCTGCCAAAGACACCGACGGCGTTCGCGGTGAAGGTGCCAAACGTGGCAGTGGTCTCGCTGGTCCAGCCGCACCACTTCCGTCATAAATGAAACGCTGGAGCGCGATTTCGTCAGCAGCTTTGCTATTCGCCGCCTGCGCTCCATCAACGACACCTACAAAGCCGCTCGACACATCTGTGACAGAAGCCACCTTACGGGCGGCGTCCTGTGCAGATGAACCGCAAGGCTATGACCCCTCGCCTATTGTGCTCACGCATAAAGCCGTGCGCCTTGGCTCCGAAAAAGAGGTCAACACCGCATTACCTGAACCCGTTAAATTTTTGGGCGGCTGGCATCTAACGTCAACAGATCCCGAATTTGGCGGTCTTTCGGGTCTGGCAATTTTGGAAGCAGGTGCTCTTCTCGCAGTCTCGGACAAAGGCTATAGTGTTGTCATCCGGCTTTCGGAGAATATTCCAAATGGAGCTGCGGGCATGGTGCCTTTGCTTGATTTAGACGGTCAAGTTTTGACAGGAAAAGCCGACGGAGATGCCGAAGGCTTAGCTTATCGTGACGGTCTCGCTTATATTTCCTTTGAACGAAACCATCGCATTTTGGCATATAATTTCCGAGGCTGCTCAGGTCTGGCGCGCGGTGTCCCCTTTGCAGGCTTGGCCAAAGACCAAATCGGCGTGCGTATCGCGGCCAACGACGGCGCAGAAGCCCTAGACTTCGGTCCTGACGGCCGCGTGAGAGCGGGATATGAGACCATCATAGATGGGCGCGCACCGATCGTCACATTTGATACAGATGGGATTGCCAGAGACGCCGCCGAATTCATCCATGTCGAAGACGGATTTAAATTGGTCGGCGCAGATGCAGGCTATCACCTCTTCCGCGCCTATGATCGCGAACAGGGGAACCGCAATATTGTGACAGGGCCAAACGGAAGCTTTCGTCTCGCCCCACCTCTGTCCGTAGATAATTTCGAAGGAATCGCCGTCATGCCTCGGCCCTATGACACGACCCTTATCTATCTCATTTCGGATGATAATTTCTCAGGACGGCAGCGCACCTTACTCTACCTCTTTGAAGTCGCAGACCCCGCTTAGAAGGATCAAATACTGCGAAACCGCGCCTTGTCGAACACCTTGAGAACCGCCTGAAGATCATGCCCACGCTTCAGAACTAATCCACCTGGTGCAATCACCGCGAATTGGCCTTGTTTCTTACGCAGGGCTGGAACCTTCTCGATACGATACAACGCATGATCGGAGGCACGACGGTAGACGGAGAACACAGCACGATCCCGCAGGAAATCCATCGTGTAATCTTTCCAATCGCCCTTACTGACCATCTGCCCATAGACATTCAAAATCGCCGAGAGTTCTTTGCGATCAAAGGCGACCTGAGAAGGCGCTTTCTGAGGAGAATTGGAACTGGACGGAAAGGGGACAACTTCGCTCATGCCTGCATCATAGGCAGTACCATTGATCTGACAAGTGATCGGGCACGCCGTCCCCGAGAAAACGGTAAATGTCCTAGACCTGTCCGTATTGTAACAACGCGCCTTATTTGTGACACAATTGCGGCCAGATTTGACCCCAAAGTCCTTCTACCTAAGGGATGTCGCAGGATGAAAAAGAGGAAGCGGGTCGGTTATTTATCAGCCCCCCAGCCCCCGAAACGTCAAACCTGATTTGTTCTGCGACACATTACAACGTTCCCACGTTGACATGATGAGGGGTCCCTATCCCTAGGGGTGATTTCATCAGAGCGGCCTTGATCCGTATCGTGTTCAGCCCCGCGATGCGTATCAAGGCCGCCGTCAGTTTAGGGGTCAGTTATTGTTCACAGCCGCATCTAAGATTTTTGCGCTACTGGCGTCATGAATGAGCGCTGCATAGCCTTTGCCTTGTTCTGGCGTGATGCAAGCCTCCTTGTGAACGACGTCGAGGTTCCATTCAGACACATCAGTGACGACATTGGTCAATCGCAATTTTCGTCCGCCATTTTCACCCCGTTTCACATCAACCTCTTGTTCGCCCTTTGTGAAGGTCACAATGTCGGCTTTGACCGTCGAGGTTGGAGACGCTGCAAAACAAATAGAATTCCCGTCAACGTAGGTTCGCAATCCAACACCTTGTGTTGGGAGCGCCATACCAGCAACATCTTTTTTGGAATAACGTGGACTATGCGCCGATCCACCCAAAACGAGTTGCGGCGTGTAGACATTCGCCGCCCCAAATGCGTCACGATAATCTTTCTGTCGCTTCGTAAATTCCGGATCTCCAAATGTATCTGTCCAACCCAGATAATCCCAATAAGTCACACCATAAGACAGCACGAGCATATTTGGGTCTTCGGCCAATTTCGTCGCAAACCTATTGGCCGGCGGACAAGACGAACACCCCTGCGAGGTAAACAATTCCACAACATGCGTTGGCTTCGCAGCCGTTTCCCCGGCAACGGCAAATGTAGAAACAGAGGCGGCGAAAAGAACCATCAAAGAGACAGCGGAATGGGAGAGCGTTTTATATGTCATGAAACTTCCTTAACGGGGTTAATCTGAACACGCACCAAACGCCTGCATCACACTCTGGTGAGTTATCGTATATATTCGCCTAACGGCTTTAACCAGAGTTTGACTGTTTACTGATAGGGACCACCTTATGTCCCAATCATCGACAACCATAATGCAAAATAACAAGACACCTCTGCGATGGATGTCGAACTTTGGACATCATCTGTTGCAAAGTATGGGCCACCACCGCGCACTTTTGGTCGTGTCGGTCTTGACATGGGTCTTGGCACAAGCGCTCAACAACTACTTCGGGCGGACAACGGGCGGCGGAACGGGATATTATCTGACGGTAATCTTCCGAGATATTTTACCCGTCCTCGGCGGTGGGGCGCTCGTTGTAACCGTTTTGAAAGCCGTGATTTTCGAAAAATCAGGCAGTCCGTTGCAAGTCCTCATTGGCAAGTTTCGGAGTTGGTTTTTGGACATGTCACGGGTCACAAATATCCTTGTCGTGATTGCCGCTATGATCTTGGGTATTGGCGGGTTCAGCGAACTCAAGCCCCTCATCCATTTCATAAATCCCTATAGCTGGGATATGGCCTTTATGGAATTAGACCGCGCCCTGCATTTTGGACAAGATCCGTGGCGATTGCTTGACCCGATTTTTGGATCAGAATTTGGCACACGTACGATCAACTTTATCTATAATTTCTGGTTTTATATCATCTTCGTCTTCTGGGTGATGGCAGCCTGGGCGAAACCAAAAACCTCGAATGTTGACGTGATCAAGCCCGACTGGGGTCGTCAGTTTACTTTGGCATTTATGCTGTGTTGGGTGATTGGCGGATTGTTTCTGGCAACACTTTGGTCGTCAATGGGGCCGGCGTTTTACGATCTTGTTGATCCCACCAACAATCCATTTGATGCGCAAATGGCGAAGCTACTGGCGCTCGATGCGAATAATTCTCTCTGGGCAATTAATACTCAAAATATGTTGCGCGCGTCCTATTTGACCCCAGGGGTTGGCGGTCCCGAAGGTATTTCCGCCATGCCGAGCATCCACAATGCGACGGCGGCACTATTCGTCTTCGCAGGGTTTCGCATCAATAAATTTACAGGATGGCTAATGACGATTTTTTCAGCCTGCATCCTGATTGGGTCCGTACATTTAGCCTGGCATTACGCCATTGACGGCTATGCGGGCATCCTGATCGCATGGGCGGGCTGGTGGGGTGCAGGCCGCATTCTGCGACCTGCCAGACCTTAGCAATCCTACATTGACGGCATAGGCGACGGCATATCGGGTTCACCATCCCCGTCTAAATCTGGGTTCCCATCTGCAGACAGCAAAACGGCAATCCAACGCGTGGTTGGGAACTGCGCCAAGATAATCATGATGATCACCGTCAAAGGCGCAGAAAGAAACGCGCCGACACCGCCCCAGAGGGCACTCCAAACCGAGAGCGCCAAGATAACAACAAGCGCCGAAAGGTTCATGCTGTCGCCCATCATTTTGGGTTGAATTGTATTACCGATGACGAATTGAGCGCCGAATAGAACGCCCGCCAAAATCGCGACACGTCCCATGCTATCGAATTGCACCATGGCAAAAATGACAGGGAAAGCCACCGCCGCTAAGCCACCAACAATCGGAATGTAGTTCAAAACAAAGATCACCAAAGCCCAGAACAGCGCGTTATCTAATCCCAAAGCTGTCATACCAATATAAGACACAACCGTTTGCATGAGCGAGATAATCGTCTGCACCGATAGGTACTTCTCAATAGAGAGACGAATGCGCACGCCAACCTTTGCCGCTTGTCCACGACGATTTGCATTCGGGAACAAGTCATCCATCTTTTTCGGGAAAGAAGACTGTGCCGCAAAGAGGAAAACCACGTAAAGCGCGATCAGAAAGAATTCGGACAAAACACCCTGCACGGTGGTCGCGAAAGCGCCAAGGCCGCTGTTGATCTTTTCGGTAATGCCGAACTTTTCATCGAGCGACCCAAAGGACAGATTTTCCTGACCCGTTTTATCGGCAATCCACCCAAATATCTCAGAGAGACGTTCATTATAACGTGGTGCCTCAGTCACGACATCACCAACCGTATCGACAATGACCAAAATAAATCCGACCATCAAGCCTACGACCGTCAAAACCGCAATCGTTAGCGCCAACCAATAGGGAAACTTCGGTGAAAGGTTGTCCATCCACCGTGCAAACGCATCAATGATCAGCCAAACAAAGATCGCGAGCGCAAAAGGCGCCAACAATTCACGCGTGAAATACAGCAACCCGATCAGCGCCATCCCCGCGAGGAACAATAATGTCGCCCGTATTGTTGTATCTGTCGTCGCAATCATAATATTCCCTCAGTCGTCTTTCGCTCCCTATATTGCATTGCGGGCCGCGACCCCATAACAAAATCTTCGAAATCGAAAGAAAGCCTCACCATGAAAAACGGTATTTTCCTCGGCACAGATGATGAAGACAAAAAACATCACTTGTTGCTGCCCCTTGCCAACCGCCACGGGTTAATCGCGGGCGCGACGGGTACAGGTAAAACCGTGACGCTTCAGATTCTTTGCGAAGGCTTTTCCAAAGCAGGCGTTCCTGTCTTTGCGGCGGATGTGAAGGGCGATCTGTCTGGCGTCAGTCAGGCCGGGTCTGTGAACCACAAATTGCACGGTAAATTACTACAGCGGGCAATGAAGATCGGGTTGAGCGAATATGACTATGAGGCCATGCCGACGGTATTCTGGGACCTCTATGGCAAAAAAGGACATCCTGTTCGGACAACGATTTCGGAAATGGGACCAACGCTTCTATCGCGTCTGATGGGCCTGAATGAGACACAGGAAGGCATCCTGACCATCGCATTCGAATTGGCCGATGACGAAGGCATGTTATTATTGGATATGAAAGACCTGCGAGCGCTACTGAATTTCATCAGTGACAATAAATCCGAGATCAGCCGTGAATATGGCAATGTGACCAGTCAATCTGTCGCCGCGATCCAGCGTCAACTTCTGAAACTTGAACGCGCAGGGGCAGAAGAATTTTTCGCCGAACCCGCCTTAGAGTTAGAAGACTTGATGTCTGTCGATGAAAATGGACGCGGGATTGTGAATATCCTCGCGGCGGATGAATTGATTAATTCACCCGATCTTTATTCGACATTTTTGCTGTGGTTGCTCTCGGAATTATTTGAGGAACTTCCCGAAGTCGGTAACCCAGACAAACCAAAAATGGTGTTCTTCTTTGACGAAGCGCATCTCTTATTTGATGGCGCGCCGAAAGCCTTGGTGGATAAAATCGAACAAGTCGCCCGCCTTATCCGTTCCAAAGGCGTAGGTATTTATTTCGTCACACAAAACCCGGCCGATATTCCTGACTCGGTTTTGGGGCAACTCGGCAATCGCATTCAACACGCGCTGCGGGCCTATACGCCCAAAGAACAGAAGAGCATTCGCGCCGCGGCGAGTTCCTTTCGTGTGAACCCTGCCTTTGATACGGGCGAAGTGATTACCGATCTCGGCGTCGGCGAAGCGCTCGTCTCTGTCCTTGATCTGAAAGGCGTGCCCAGTGTTGTCGGTCGCACCATGATCCGCCCGCCGGCGTCTCGCCTTGGACCGGCAACCGAGGCCGAACGCACAGCCATAATCGCGACCTCCGCGTTGAAAGACAAATATACGGAAACCGTGGACCGCGAGAGCGCCTATGAGCAGCTAGATAAAAAGGCCGAGAAACGCGAAAAAGCCGAACGTGAAGCGGAAGAGAAAGAAGCCAAAGAGGAAGCGGCGGAAAAGAAACGCAAAGAACGCGAGAAACGCTCTTCTTCTTCGTCTCGTTCCCGGTCACGCTCTCGCGGTCGCAAGAAAGACTCACTTATCGTGCGTGAACTAAAACGCGAAGGCCGCCTTATGCTGCGCCGCGCAGGTCGAAATGCGCTGCGTGGATTGCTGGGTGGGATGATGCGGCGTTAGGTTTCGGCGATAGGAATGACTATTAGACAGTTTATATTCGGAGCTATTTGTTTCTATGTTCTATCGGCAATCTACGTTCGGATTTCTTATAAGGAAGGAAAACCAGATGAGCTTGGAAGATACATAATCAGACCAGGTTTTATTTCAGGGATGATAGGTATTATTTCCGCTGGAGCGTTTTTAAC